>NZ_JAUBPE010000064.1:24226-48108 GCF_036700565.1 Microcoleus pseudofavosus SVA1_A4 | reverse complement strand
GAGGCTATTTCTGCCCATTCTTGTGACTTGGCTATGCCTGAGCTCATTCCCATTCTTCAGACCTGAATCCTTACGGAATGATTTAACCGCAGAGAACACAGAGGAAGAGAAGAGAGAGATGAATAATTCCGATGAAGGGCGGATTTGATATTACTTAAACATCCGGGTTGTGCCACTCTCGCTCGATTCTTTCTAAATCTTTCGTGGCTCCCAATTGTTGAAAGATTTGATGGGCTGTGTTGTAATGTTGTTGGGCAAGCTCTGGGTTGTTGCGTTTGCGTTCAAGTCGTGCTAAATCGTAGTTGGCCTCGGCAATTTCGCTAGGTTCTCCTAGTTCTTCTAACTTCGCTAAAGACTCTTTTAAAAGTGGTTCTGCTGCATCCAAGTTACCCCTAAGCATCTCAATTTCTCCCAAACAACCGATCAAACTTGCCATACCAGAGCGATCGCCCAATTCTGTCATTAATTCCAAAGATTGCCGATACAATCTCTCTGCTTCATCCCAATTGCCGCGATTTCGCTCGATATTTCCCAATAGTCCCCAACTCGTTGCCATACCAGAGTTATCGCCCAATTCTGTCATTAATTCCAAATATTGGCGGTACAATTTCTCTGCTTCATCCCAATTGCCGCGATTTCGCTCGATATTTCCCAATAGTCCCCAGCTATATGCCATACCAGAGCGATCGCCCAATGCTGTCTCAACTTCCAAACATTGCCGATACAATCTCTCTGCTTTATCCCAATTGCCACGATTTCCCTCGATATCTCCCAATACTCCCCAACTCCTTGCTATACCAGAGCGATCGCCCAATTCTGTCATTAATTCCAAACATTGCCGGTACAATCTCTCTGCTTCATCCCAATTGCCCCGATTTAGCTCGATCTCTCCCAATACTCCCCAACTCGTTGCCATACCAGATTGATCGCCCAATTCTGTCTCAACTTCCAAAGATTGCCGATACAATCTCTCTGCTTCATCCCAATTGCCGCGATTTCGCTCGATATCTCCCAATACTCCCCAACTCGTTGCCATACCAGAGCGATCGCCCAATTCTGTCTCAACTTCCAAAGATTGCCGATACAATCTCTCTGCTTCATCCCAATTGCCGCGATTTCGCTCGATATCTCCCAATACTCCCGAACTCGTTGCCATACCAGATTGATCGCCTAATTCTGTCATTAATTCCAAAGATTGCCGATACAATCTCTCTGCTTCATCCCAATTGCTGCGATTTCGCTCGATATCTCCCAATCTTCCCCAACTACTTGCCATACCACGGCGATCGCCCAATGCTGTCTCAACTTCCAAACATTGCCGATACAATCTCTCTGCTTCATCCCAATTGCCCCGATTTCCCTCGATATATCCCAACCATGCCCAACTTGTTGCCATACCAGAGCGATCGCCCAATTCTGTCTCAACTTCCAAACATTGCCGATACAATCTCTCTGCTTCATCCCAATTGCCCCGATTTCGCTCTATCTCTCCCAATCTTCCCCAACTTTTTGCCATACCAGAGCGATTGCCCAATTCTGTCTCAACTTCCAAACATTGCCGATACAATCTCTCTGCTTCATCCCAATTGCCCCGATTTCGCTCTATCTCTCCCAATCTTCCCCAACTTTTTGCCATACCAGAGCGATTGCCCAATTCTGTCTCAACTTCCAAACATTGCCGATACAATCTCTCTGCTTCATCCCAATTGCCCCGATTTCGCTCTATCTCTCCCCATAGTCGCCAACTTGTTGCCATACCAGAGCGATCGCCCAATTCTGTCTCAACTTCCAAACATTGCCGATACAATCTCTCTGCTTCATCCCAATTGCCCCGATTTCGCTCTATCTCTGCCAATACTCCCCAACTTATTGCCATACCAGAACGATCGCCCAATTCTGTCATTAATTCCAAACATTGCCGGTACAATCTCTCTGCTTCATCCCAATTGCCCCGATTTCGCTCTATCTCTCCCAACGCTCCCCAAGTATATGCCATACCTGAGCGATCGCCCAATTCTGTCATTAATTCCAAACATTGCCGGTACAATCTCTCTGCTTCATCCCAATTGCCGCGATTTCGCTCTATCTCTCCTAATAGTCCCCAACTTTTTGCCATACCTGAGCGATCGCCCAATTCTGTCATTAATTCCAAACATTGCTGGTACAAGCTCTCTGCTTCATCCCAATTGCCGCGATTTCGCTCTATCTCTGCCAATAATCCCCAACTATATGCTCTACCAGAGCGATCGCCCAATTCGCTAAAAATCTCTAAAGCTTGTTGATAATAACGCTCAGCTTCAGTCAGATTCCACATTTGCTGTGCCACCCATCCTAACTGCTGGTATGTGCTAGCTTGAGAATAGATATCTCCAATTTCTTGTGCAATTTCTAAACCTTCCTGATAAAAAACTGTTGCCTGTTGCCAATCTTGCAAATCCTTATAGACATTCCCCAAATAATACAAAGCAT
The DNA here is from genome assembly GCF_036700565.1 of Microcoleus pseudofavosus SVA1_A4. Lineage (NCBI taxonomy): Bacteria > Bacillati > Cyanobacteriota > Cyanophyceae > Oscillatoriales > Microcoleaceae > Microcoleus > Microcoleus pseudofavosus. The sequence goes on along the minus strand of NZ_JAUBPE010000064.1, from coordinate 45,639 downwards.
TAGCTTTACCGCGACGGTTTCCCAGTGTGCGGCTAATTTCCAGTGATGCTTGATAGTCACTGATTGCCGCCGAAAATTGTCCCTCTTGCTCGTAAGATTTACCCAATTCATTGTAAACTTCTGCTTGCAGCGATAAATTTTCCGATTCCTGTGTCAACTCCAAAGCTTTTTTTAAATACTCCCTCGCTTTAACTGGCTTTCCTTGACTGAGATAAGCAACTCCCAGTTGATGTAAAATATTGCTGCAAGCACTAGGATTTTTTTCCGCTCCAGAATGACTCGGATTGTACTCCATCAACAAAGACTCTAAAAGTTCAATTCGTTCTTGCTTTTCTGGCGTTTGTAATGTACTAAAACGCCTTGCCGAATCCAGAGTCCTAGCAACGGCATCATCTCTAGTAGATTGAGTAGTTTTAAAGAGAAATACCCCCGATTTCCACGCCCAAAAATCCGGTGCAAACTTCGCCAAACGAGTAATCGCATAGTCCGGCAAAACAAACAGCATCGGATGCGGAACGCTGGTTTTATAAGCATCTCGCACAAAATTGAGGTCTTGTAAAACCGGAGGATATTCGCCAAATTTGCCAATAGATTTTTCCAATCCCCGCACAATTAAAACTAATTCTTTATTTGCCTCTCGCTTAATTGTCGGTAAAATTTTTATAATTTCGTCTCGGAGAAAGCGCAAATTTTCATCAAAATTCAAAACTTCCAATTGATTTTCTTGAGAAATAGGATGATTTTTCAAACTCTCAATTAACCAATCAGCTTCTTCATTAAAATTAACTTCTACAAACCCAATCGTAAACTTGTCCGAAAAATCAACAAACGTCAACAGTTCAGTAAAAGCCTGCTGATTTACCGCTAGAAACTGCCCAATTTTTAAATCCCGATTATTCAGGGTTAACATTGGATTGTCTGGCATCTCGAAGAGCTTTTTGGAATTCTTCATTTTGCTTCACCACCGGATTCGGATAGTTCCATCGATTTTTGCCGTTATATTCCAAAACCGAAAGATTAAATAATATTAATTCACTGATTTCATCTTTATTAATATTTTTGGTCAAACAAACTTGAGCTAAAACAGGATAATGATCTTGTGGAATGAACCGCTCAAAATTAAACTGTTCTTGTTTGACTGCATAGGTAACATCTTCAGCCATTATTTTAGCATGACTGCGACCGCTGGCGGTTATGCAAGCCGTCCGCATCATCTGCATGAGTTGACGAACGTGACCGCCGCTGGCTTTTGCTAATTCCAGCAATTGTTCGCGAGACTCAAAGATTTTGTCAACTTCAACTCGACGTTCGACTAAACTAGCCATAGCATTTAAGCTAACTTCGTTGTAGTTTAAGTCACAGCTATCTCGCTCAAATTCATAAATATTGACCATTGGGACAATGTGAGGACAGTCAAAATTCTTTATGGCATTTTGAGACGAGTAAAGAACTGAAAGCGGAACAGTGTAAATTATCGTACAGTACAGTTCTTGAAGTTGAGCAGCATAGTCAAAAAATAAATGGTTTGCCACCTTGGGAGGAACGCGGTCTAAATTATCAAATATTATCAGAAAACCTTTATAATTAGGAAACTTCTCCCGCAATTTTTTAACAGCATCATTTAACAGCAAGTTGATATCTGCTTTTAATCGTGAAATATCTTTTTCTAAAGTTTGGCGGATTGTTTTTTTCTGCTTATCTGAGCCTTTGATTTGTGCCAGTAACTTAACCAATAACTTTGCTAAAAAGGGAGCTTCTGGCCCCAAGGTTGCTTCTCCTTCGATGCTTACGGAACTTTCCACAGTCTGTTCTGTTTCTTCGGTAACATCCTTAAACCAAGCCTCAAAATTACCCATCAGCCGACTATCTAATTTCAGCCCCAGCCCCCGCATTTCAAACTCAACTTGCTTGATAGCGATTAAATAGAAATCTGTATAACTGACATCATTAATATCTGTTTCTTCGTCCACCTCCAGATAAATGACGCGATAATCTTTTTCCCAGTGCTTTTGAATTCGCTTCAATTCGGTGCTTTTGCCACAGCCCCGATGCCCTGTAAACAGGATTGTAGTAAACTGTTCGGGTTCTTGAAAGTCTAAAATGTTACTGACACCTGCGATCGCTTCGGTTTTGCGAACCTTTGATAAATCAACGTAATAGCGATCGAGGTCATCGCCTTCTAATGGTTCGACATTACAAACTCGAAAAGCAGTTTTGAGGGTAGTTGCGCGGTTGATAGGATGAGTAGTCATAGGTTTTTAATTTAGTAGATTTGTTGCAGGAAACCTGAATAATGTATCAAAGTTAAGTTGTTTATGTACTTGTATTTTAGCAAAATAGGTTCGCAGTCAGGACTTTAGCCCTGAGAAAAGAAAGGACTTCAGTCCTTACTACAAACTAATGGGTAATATACCAGTTTTCAGTCGAGTGAAGTACAGATTCTACGGTAGGGACACTGCCGTGTCCCTACTGTAAACCCTACTAAGGCAAATCCGTACTCCCCATCAAATAAAGGTCGCACTCACGGGCCACGCCGCGCCCTTCATTAATTGCCCAAACAACCAAACTTTGTCCCCGGCGACAGTCCCCAGCCGCGAACACTCCCGGAATGCTGGTTGTATATTTTTCGTGCTCGGCTTTCACGTTGCTGCGCGCGTCGCGTTCCAATCCCAGCGCATCCAGCAAGGGCTGTTCCGGGCCGAGGAAGCCCATCGCTAGCAACACAAGCTGTGCGGGCAACACTTTTTCGGTGTCCGGGATGTGTTTCGGAATAAACTGCCCTTTCTCGTTTTTCGCCCACTCCACCTCAACGGTGTGCACGGCTTTGACATTGCCGTTTTCGTCGCCCTCGAACTTTGTTGCGGTGGTGAGATAGCCGCGGGGGTCGTCGCCGAATTTGGCTGCGGCTTCTTCTTGGCCGTAGTCGAGACGGTAGACTTTCGGCCATTCGGGCCAGGGATTGTTGGCCGCCCGTTCTGAGGGAGGTTTGGGCAGGATTTCTAGCTGTACCAGGCTTTTGCAGCCGTGGCGGATGGAGGTGCCCACGCAGTCGGTGCCTGTGTCGCCACCGCCGATAATTACGACATCTTTGCCTTCGGCGGAGATGAAGTTATCGTTGGTGCTCTTGTCTAAAACTGCTTTGGTGTTCGCAGTCAAAAAGTCCATTGCGAAGTGGATGCCTTTTAATTCGCGACCGGGGATGCCCAAGTCGCGGGGTTTTGTCGCGCCGGTACAGAGCACAACGGAGTCGTATTCTTTTAGCAGTTGTTCTGCTGGTAAGTCTTTGCCGACTTCGGTGTTGCAGACGAATGTCACGCCTTCGTCTTCGAGGACTTTCAGGCGGCGCATCACGACTTGTTCTTTGTCTAGCTTCATGTTGGGGATGCCATACATTAGCAGGCCGCCTGGTCGATCGGCTCTTTCGTATACTGTTACCCAATGACCGGCTTTGTTGAGTTGCGCGGCGGCGGACAAACCGGCGGGCCCGGAACCGATGACGGCGATTTTTTTGCCGGTGCGTTTGGCGGTCGGTTCGGGGGTAATCCAGCCTTCATCCCAGCCTTTATCGATAATTGCGACTTCGATGTTTTTAATCGTGACCGGCGGGTTGTTGATGCCGAGCACGCAAGCGCCTTCGCAGGGCGCGGGACAGACGCGGCCGGTGAATTCGGGGAAGTTGTTAGTTTTGTGGAGTCTGTCTAGGGCTTCTTTCCAGAGTCCGCGATATACTAGGTCGTTCCATTCGGGGATGAGGTTGTTAATTGGGCAGCCGCTTGCCATGCCGCTGATAATTGTGCCCGTGTGGCAAAACGGAATGCCGCAGTCCATGCAGCGCGCGCCTTGGGTGCGGAGTTTGTCCTCATCCATCGGCAGGTGAAATTCGTCCCAGTTGTGGACTCTCTCGACTGGTGAGAGTTCCGAGGGCAATTCGCGCAAGAATTCGATAAAGCCTGTTGGTTTTCCCATAGTGGTGTCTCTGTTAGAACTTATTCTTGGTAGTTTCTCAAAGGTGAAGCTGGCGGGCTTCTGAATTAACTATTGTGATCTAAATTGTGTGCGATCGCAGTTCAGATTGAGCAATTCCTACCTGAAATCTTCCATATCGCCGGGAATCGGGGAATTGTCGGCAGCCGTAAAATATCGATCGACAGCATAGAAACCGGGTTTTTGAGGGGGATTAAAGGTTTTAAAGGTTTTGATGCAGTTTTTTCGTCCATCAAACCCGGTTTCTGCGTATTTTCAGCATTGCTTATTCTCGGACGATCGCCCGTCACCGATACAGCCACATCTCGAAACGCTCACGGGTTAACTCTTCCGACTCTTAGCGTCAACTTTCAAGCGCATTCCCATCAGGAGGGCATCGAGATCCTATATAAAAAGTTACAGACCTTGCAAAATATTATTTTCAGGATATACTACTGTAAATCTGTCAGATAAGTGGGGTTTATGTTTTAAACTCCTAAAATAGGTAAATAAAGTCATGAGCATTACAGTTCAGAACGTATCTAAACACTTCGGCTCCTTTCACGCCATTGACAACGTGAATTTGGAAATTAAAAGTGGCTCTTTAGTCGCGCTGTTGGGGCCTTCAGGTTCCGGGAAATCGACTCTGCTGAGGATGATTGCGGGACTCGAACCGCCGGACACCGGTCATATTTACCTGATCGGCGAAGATGCTACCCAGCAGTCGGTGCAGGAACGGCATATCGGTTTTGTGTTTCAGCACTACGCTTTGTTCAAACACATGACTATTAAGAAAAATATTGCTTTTGCGATGGAAATTCGCAAAGTTCCTAAAGACTCTATTCGCAGGCGGGTTGATGAACTTTTGGATTTAGTTCAGTTGACAGGTTTGGGCGATCGCTATCCTTCGCAACTTTCCGGCGGCCAGCGGCAGCGGGTGGCTTTGGCCAGAGCTCTAGCAGTTCAACCGAAAGTGCTGCTGCTAGACGAACCTTTTGGAGCATTAGATGCTAAAGTCCGCAAAGAATTGCGATCGTGGCTGCACAACCTTCACAAAGAAGTTAACATCACCACAGTTTTTGTTACTCATGACCAAGAAGAAGCTATGGAAGTAGCTGATGAAATTGTGGTGATGAACAAAGGTAGAGTCGAACAAGTTGGCACTCCTGCTGAAATTTACGACAAACCGGCAACAGCTTTTGTGATGAGTTTTATTGGGCCGGTCAATGTGCTGCCGAATACTGCGGGTATGTTCGCCAGCAACGCCACAACGGCTCACAAAAACGGAGCCGCTCATTCTGAAGTATTGTTTTTGCGCCCCCACGACGTGGAAATTCAAACTAAGCCGGAGTCGGGTTTTGCATTAGCAAAAGTCAGCCGCATCATTCATTTAGGGCGGGAAATTCAAACCGAGTTGCTGTTGGAATCGGGCCAAATGGTGACAGCTTACGTCAGTCGCGATCGCTTCGACGTTCTACAGTTACAGCGAGAGCAACAGGTTTACGTCAAGCCCAAACACGCGATGACTTTCCCTGTTTATTCAATTTAAAATCAGCGGCTGCATCTTACTCAAAATACTATCGGGGAGCTGCTACAAAACACTGCTGCCACATCGTTACCAGGCTCGTGCCTGGTAATGGTGTCTCGTGGCTCCAAACCGGAGGAGCTTCCTCCTGAAATTCATTCCCAGGCTCTGAGTGGGAACGATAAAAAAAGGTCAGCGAAGAATATGAATGCTAACAAATTGTTGAATTTAGCAACTAGCACTTTACTTGGTTATCGCCGCCGCATCCAGGCAGGATTAACACTTTGTGCAGGATTTGGACTGTCTGCGATCGCCTGTTCGATCGCGTACAATTGGGAATACAAATTCATGCAAGCCGAACTGCAAGAACGGCTGGACAAAATAGCTACAGACATCCAGAGAGATGTTGGCGGCAATATAGAAGTAATTCGGGCAGCCGGAGCTTTTTACAGCGTATTTGAGGACGATAAAAAACCCGAGATCGAGAAATTTGTCGGTTCGGCCCTGTACCGCCACCCTAGTCTGAAGGCGATCGCGTGGCTGCCCCGCGTTTCTGAGTCTCAGCAATTCCTGACAGATGAAATAGATTCAGGTTTAGCCTTGACTCCCAATCGGCGAGCTTTAGAACAAGCAGCAAAAAGACAAGAAATTACCGCTACTGAACGCCAAATATTTTCATCAGAAAATCTACCCAGCGTCTTTGTATTCCTGCCTATTTTTAATAAAATCTCAGCGAATACTTCAGCGTTATCGCCAAGTGTACCCCCCCGGGAAAACGAAAACTTAAAAGGTTTTACTATGGGTGTAGTGCTGATTGATGCTATCGTTAAATCTGCCGTGCAGGAAACCAAGCTAAACTTTATTAATGTTGACATTCAAGATGCTATGGGTTCTGAATCAGAAAAATTTCTCGCCTTTTACGAATCCAAGACAAAAAGGATAATCACAGACGAAAATATTAAAAATACACTCCAAATTGGGGAAAGAATTTACTGCCCGGACGGCAGCAGTTGCACTCGCATCCTCAATATCGAAAACCGCAGGTGGTTGCTGCGATTTCTGGTAACGCCGGAGTACATTAATCCTTTAAAATATTGGCGATCGCTGACTGTTTTAGTTTTCGGAACCGTCTTAAATCTGGCAGCAACACGTTATTTATTAAGCTTGCTCAATTATACCGAGCGCATCGAAAAAATAGCAGCAGAACGTACGGCTAAATCTCAAGAACTAGAAGAAACTTTACAGGAGTTGCAGTCAACTCAATCTCAACTGGTTCAGCAGGAAAAAATGTCTGGTTTGGGTTTGTTAGTTGCTGGCGTAGCCCACGAAATCAACAATCCTGTTAATTTTATTTACGGCAACATCCACCACGCAAGCGAATATGCTAAGGATTTGTTGGAGTTAGTAGAACTGTACCGCAAACACTATTTTAACCCTCACCCGGAAATTTCAGAGCATCTAGAAAATATTGAATTTGAGTTTCTGTGCGAAGATTTGCCACAATTGCTCTCATCGATGAAAATTGGAGCCGATCGCATTATTCAACTCGTCCAATCATTGCGGAATTTCTCTCGCTTGGACGAAGCAGAAATGAAACCTGTCAACATCCATGAAGGCATTGACAGCACTCTGCTGATTCTGCAAAGCCGGCTGAAAGCTACAGCCGATCGCCCGCCGATCGGGGTTGTTAAAAACTACGGCAACTTACCGATGGTTGAATGTTATGTCGGACAGTTAAATCAGGTGTTTATGAACATTCTTGCCAATGCGATCGATGCCCTTGACAGTTACAGCATCGAGCGCGGCGAATGGGAATCAAAAATTAATCCCAGTACGATCGCGATTGCTACAGAATATTCAATGCCAGATAAAATAACTGTGCGGATATCTGACAACGGCCCCGGCATTCCAGAGAATGTCAAACAGCGGCTGTTTGACCCGTTTTTTACTACCAAACCAGCCGGAAAAGGCACGGGATTGGGACTGTCGATCGGCTACAAAATTGTAGTAGAAAAGCACAAAGGTTCCCTGCGGTGCGAGTCTGAACCCGGACGGGGAACCGAATTCTCGATCGAGATTCCTCTGCGGCAAGAAGCTAGAAAAACTGCACCGTTGGTTTCGCATAAAACCTCTGAGGCTGCTTAGAAAGAAAAGGAGAAGGCGGAAATTTTGCCAATAAACTACGGTAAATCGATAGATTTATAGTATTATGGGTAATAATGCTGCCAGCAAGACTGCTTGATGCAGCTAAAATTACCGGCAGTGCCGGTAATGTAGAACCGAAATACGGGGAGACTAGATATGCTGAGCGACTTACAAATCATTTACGAACGCGACCCCGCTGCGCGCAACTGGCTGGAAGTATTATTTTGCTATCCCGGACTGCAAGCACTTTTTTTGCACCGGAGGGCACACTGGCTTTACTCGGCTGGACTTCCGTTTGTACCGCGCTTGATTTCCCAACTGAGCCGCTTTTTGACGGGAATTGAGATCCACCCGGGAGCGAAAATTGGTAGTGGCGTGTTTATCGACCACGGCATGGGGGTGGTAATTGGCGAAACTGCGATCGTCGGAAATTATGCTGTAATTTATCAAGGAGCGACCCTCGGCGGCACGGGCAAACAAACAGGAAAACGGCATCCGACGCTGGGAGAAAATGTTGTAGTGGGAGCCGGCGCTAAGGTTTTAGGCAATATCCAAATTGGCAATAATGTTCGCATTGGTGCGGGTTCGGTAGTGCTGCGGGATGTTCCTAGCGATTGCACGGTTGTGGGAATTCCCGGCCGCATCATCTCTCGAAAACAGCAGGCGGGAGATGCTCAAAATTCTCAAAATACACCTGATTTGGAAGCTCAAGCCATTCGAGCTTTGTTCGATCGAATTAAGTATTTAGAAGACCAAGTTAATATTTTAAAATCTAGCTCGTGTTGGCCCAAAACAATTGAATCCGAGCCAACTGAGGCAAAAAGAAATGAATTATCGCTGTCTTCCGATATATTGATTGCGGAGTTTCTAGACGGTGCCGGAATTTAGCACAGCGCGCGAAAATCAACTCTACCTTACCCTTTCCCTTCTTTTGTATATGACTATTTCCTCACTTTCCGCTCAAACTTTTGAAGAAACGAAGCGACATATATTTAGTCGCCGATCGTACTTGCCCAACCGAAACAATGCTCTGTGGCAAATTGAAACAGGGGTAGTGCGAACTGTAACCTGGCTGGAAGATGGCACAATTATCACCTTGGGATTGTGGGGCTCCGGCGATGCGATCGGCAAACCGATATCAAAATGCGATCCTTATCAAATTGAATGCCTTACTAAAGTCGAAGCAATTCTATTATCTGCCGAGCGCTGGCTGAATAGAGACATTCTGCTCAATCACATTCAGCAGGCTGAAGAGTTTATGGTAATGCGAGGTTACAAAAGAGTTGACTTCATGCTCTATAAACTACTGAATTGGCTGGCTAAAAAGTTTGGTTCAGAGGTAGAGCAAGGACATCTGATCGATATGAATTTAACGCATCAGGACATCGCCGAAATCCTCGGTACAAGTCGCGTCACCGTCACTCGCACCCTCGGAATTTTTGAGCAGCAAGGTTTGATCGAGCGCCTGCCTTTGCACCGGATTATTCTGCAACCTTCCGAGGTGTGGCACTACGAAATCTAAGGGTATAATCGGGCGATCGCTCTTGCGACTTGAGAATTAATCTCCAGCACTAATGGGCGATCGAGCTGCGGGTAGGGACAAAGGCAAAGCCTTTGTCCCTACAGATGTCGCGTTGTCCCGCCAAGCGCGCCTAAAAAACTACTGTTTCCCTATAGACATTAAGTATTTAATAGTGTAATGTATTGGATTAAGTAGAGAGAGGTGGCGATCGCACTCAAAGAGCGATCGCCCAATTGCTAGCAAAACAGTCTCTCAATCTTGCCATTAGAGCCATTAACAAGAATTGCCAAAGCAGCGAAATCTTATAGATTCTCCGGGCAAATCTCATCAGGCTGCATTTGCTCTATATCAAGCGCCTTACACTTAATTTGGCGCTAAATCCACCTGATAAAAAATAAGAGGAACTAAGAAACATCAATGCGGTACCATCATCTCAAAGATAGTGTGTTGCAGCTATTCAAGAAAAAAACTGGTTTGCCAGTTGTTTCTCTTAAATCAGCCGCGCTGCTAAAATCGTCCCTGTTCAGATTTTTTACTTTCTTTTTTGCAGTAGGTTTAGGCTTGAGCTGGTTAATCCCTCAGCCTGCAATCAGCCAGCCAAAACCTAAAGATGTCGAACTCACCTTAGTTTCCTTTGCTGTTACCAAATCCGCCTACGACAAGATTGTTCCCGGCTTTGTGGCGAAGTGGAAACGAGAAAACAACCAGAATGTCAAGTTTAGCCAAAGCTACGGCGGTTCTGGTTCCCAAACTCGCGCTGTGATTGATGGTTTGGAAGCTGATGTAGTGCATTTATCCCTGGCTTTAGATACCGATCGCATCCAACAAGCCGGTTTAATTAAAGCGGGTTGGGAACGAGAAGTACCCAATAACGGCATTGTTAGCAAATCAGTCGTAGCATTAGTAGCGCGGTCGGGCAATCCTAAAAAAATCCAAGGCTGGGCGGATTTAGCCAAACCGGGCATCAAAGTAATTACTGCTAATCCCAAAACCTCTGGTGTCGCGCGCTGGAACTTCTTAGCTTTGTGGGGTTCCGTAACTCGAAACGGAGGAAACGAACAAGCAGCCCGCAGCTTTGTCACTCAGGTGTATAAAAACGTGCCAGTGCTTCCTAAAGATGCCCGCGAAGCATCTGATACCTTCTACAAACAAAACCAAGGCGATGTACTGATAAACTACGAAAACGAAATTCTCTTGGCGAAAACGCAAGGCGAAGCTGAACCTTTCATCATCCCCCAAGTGAATATTTCCATTGACAACCCCGTGGCTGTAGTTGATAAATACGCAGCCAAACACGGCACTACTAAAGTGGCAGAGGCTTTTGTGAAATATCTTTACACGCCGGAAGCTCAGCGAGAATTTGCTAAAGTGGGTTTTCGGCCTGTTAACTCGACGGTAGCCGGAGAATTTAGCAGTAAGTTTCCCAGAATTGGCAAACTGTTTACAGTCAGCGATATGGGTGGCTGGAGCGGGGCGCAAAGCAAGTTCTTTGCTGACGGTGCAATCTTCGATCAAATTGAGAATGGTCTGGGCCGGAGATAATCTAGAGCGAAATTGGGTTAATTAAATTTTCTCCTCGACTACTCAATAAGTTTAAAGGCAAGTGCGATCGCTCTTGCTTTTCTCTTTCTCCTGATTTCTTTCTTCTCACTGCCAACAGATGCGATATCTCGCACCTGTTGACTGCCCCCAAGTAGGTCAGTATGAACTGATATCTTGCACCATTCTCAATTAGCCTTTTATGAACAGGCAAGATGCCTGTTCCACAAAAGATAAATTTTCTCGCTTCACAGGCCGGAAAGCCTGTTGCTGACAATGGTGCAAGATATCAGTATGAATCAACTTAACGATGACACAGCATATATCCGCCTACCTACTTAGCAGTTACTTCAAGGTGGCGGTATTGCCTGTAAAATACTCGCTCCCTGCAACATTTGAGACTGTCGGGATCTACCCGCTTCAGGGTGTTCCCAAGACGGTACAAAGGGTGGAACCAAGAAGGGGCAAGCTTTCCACGCACCCTGTACCGCCACGCCGAGCTGAAGGCAGTTTCCGCCCCTGTGCCCGTGCTGCTCGTAATACCTACAGTGCCGACAGCTTAAATTGCCTACATTTACGTTGCTCACATGATTTCTCCTACCGTTTTTGTAATAAAAATATAATAACACCTGTACACCTACCGGAATTGTGTACTATGATATAATGTACAATTTAAACTCGATCGCCAGTGGGGAATGTGGAACTATCTTCTAGAGTAGAATATGCCCTGTTAGCGCTCTTGGAACTGGCGAGCCACCACCCGAAGGATTCGCCCCTAACAGTGAACGAAATTACTGCTTCTCAAGAGATACCGGAACGATATCTCGACCAAATTCTTACCGTGCTGCGGCGTGCGGGTATCGTCCAGAGTCTGCGGGGTGCTAAAGGCGGTTATTTGCTGGCAAAAGAACCCTGGCAAATTACTTTGCTAGAGGTGTTCTCGACTCTAGAAGGCGATGGCAGCGGCCCGGCCAAAAAAGTTTCGGAATCTGTAACAATAGAAAAAACTGCGGTGCTAGAAATCTGGCAGGAAGCTCGACAGGCATCTTGGGCGGTTTTGGGCAAATACACATTACAAGATTTGTGCGAACAGCGGGACGTTCGCAAACAAGCACATCCCATGTACTACATTTAACAGGAGAGAAATTAAGCCATGAGAATTGCTAAGGATGTTACAGAAATAATTGGCAGAACTCCTTTAGTTCAGCTCAATAAAATTCCCCAAGCCGAAGGAGTAGTTGCTCAAATTGTGGCAAAATTGGAAGGGATGAATCCGGCTGCTTCGGTGAAAGATCGGATTGCGGCGAGCATGATTCAGGCTGCAGAAGATGCGGGGTTAATTCAACCGGGGAAAACTATTTTAGTTGAACCGACTTCAGGCAATACTGGAATTGCTTTGGCAATGATCGCGGCGGCGAAAGGCTACAGTCTGATTTTAACGATGCCGGATACGATGAGTACGGAACGCCGATCGATGTTGAAAGCTTACGGAGCTCAGTTAGAATTAACTCCGGGACATGAAGGGATGTTAAGCGCGATCGCCCGTGCGGAAGAAATTGCAGAAGAAATTCCCGATGCTTTCCTGCTGCAACAGTTTCGCAACCCCGCTAATCCGAAAATTCACCGGGAAACAACGGCCGAGGAAATTTGGGAAGATACAGAGGGTAAAGTAGATTTTTTAGTTGCTGGAGTTGGCACCGGCGGTACGATTACTGGAGTTGCTGAGGTAATTAAACAGCGGAAACCGAGTTTTAGGGCGATCGCAGTCGAACCTGCCAAGAGCCCCGTACTTTCTGGAGGCAAATCCGGTGCTCACAAAATTCAAGGAATTGGTGCAGGATTCATCCCGGAAGTGTTGAAACCAGAGTTAATTGATGAAGTAATTGCAGTTAGCGACGAAGATGCGATCGCCTACAGCCGCCGGCTAGCCAGAGAAGAAGGATTGCTGTCAGGAATTTCTGCCGGTGCAGCATTGTTTGCGGCAATTCAAGTCGGCAAGCGTCCCGAAAATGCTGGAAAATTAATAGTTTTTGTGCAGCCTTCTTATGGCGAACGCTACCTCAGTACAGCCTTGTTCAAAGACTTAGAATTGCCGACCGTCAGCCAACTCGAAGCATTAATTAACAATTAAGAGGACACGGCAGTGCCCTGTCCCTACCCCAAGGAGGACACGGCAGTGCCCTGTCCCTACCCGGATTAATTGTAGGGACACGGCAGTGCCGTGTCCTGATTGTGGGTAACATTAACTCCGATGCTACCGGATTTGATAGAAAATCTCAAATCCAAAATCGATTGAATTTTCAGACTTGATACAACTTCCAACTCGCCATCGCCAACATTCCGTAAATCGCAAACTTAAGCGGGCGTTGAGGCATAATTTGGCAGAATTTAGCACCTACCAAAACTCCCGGCACCGAACCCAACCAAATCGGCAATACTAAACTCCAGTCTACCGTTCCGAGGCTGAGGTGTCCCAGAGAGGTAAACGTCAACAAAATTGCCGCCTGCGAAATATCTGTACCCACCAATTTAGAAGAATCCAGGCGGAAAAAAGCAATCAGCAGCAGTGCAAACATCGCACCGGAAGACACGCTAGTGATTCCCACTATGCAACCTAAAATTGCTGCTGCACTCACAGTACAAATACGGCCGTAATTAGTATTTAAGTCCCATTCAGGGGGCGAAGGCAATTTCAAATTTGGGAAAAATGTTTTCAGCAGTAATTGTGTCAGCGATAAAGCTACAATTAGGGCGATCGCAACTCCCAGACAGCGCAGCAATATGCAATCTAAGTTCGTATTTCCGCTGCACTTGATGCAGTGTAAAAGCCACACCCCAGCCAGCGAACCGGGTACGCTCCCCAAAGCCAACCACTTAACTACTTGCAAGTCAAGGGTTTTTTGCTGCCAGTGTTTGAAGCCACCAACTACTTTCATCAGTGTAGCAGCTACGACATCCGAACTAATAGCAATTGATGCCGGAATTTGAAAAACAAAAATTAACATTGGGGTGATGAGCGACGCTCCGCCAACTCCGGTCAAGCCAACGATAATTCCCACGAAAAAGCTGAGAGACGATAGTAATAAGTAGTTCACTGTTATGCCCAAAAACTGTGTACTTAAGCGTAGAAAACCAACCAAGTGATAGTATTGGTGGCTGCTAAAACACAGCAACACAGGCAAAATGTAACTTGCATTTAAATCTTTTGCTGCCAGATATTATGCTGGTGAACGCTTGAAGTTTTAAAGGTTTCCCGCGATAATCATCTTGGCAAATTTAAGCAACTGGAAATAGATATTATTCCATCAATTTACAGTGTAGAAGCTCCCTGATTTTCTTATATATCCCTGTGTTACTGATTGAAAAAACCCTCGATTGATTTATTGGGTTTATATTCTGCCTTCTACGTTTTACCTGAGAGTGACGAGCATCATAGGTAAAAGAGAGCTGAGGTTAATCGACTCTTTGCTGGAAAATAGGTCGGGAGTATCGAGAACCTTAAAATGAATCAATGCCACAACGACAACTGTGAATGCGGTTGATGAGACTAAACCCGTCAATAACTCTTTTTTGAGGTTGTTTTCCTTGGGTTTGTCTGTAAAAACATCTACAGCCCCGAATTGCATCAAGAGAATTCCAGCTATGTTGGAAAGCCAGTAGCCAACGATTGAGCAAGGAAACAGTAAATCTGGAGAAAGCCAGCTACAGATATACCCAAAGGCATAGGCAATTGGCAGGTTGAAAAATAAATCATTCCACCAACACAGCGGTGACAGCAAATATCCAATTGCTAGCAGCAATCCGCCTCTGAGTTTTTTCAACCAGCCTTTCTTCAAGCCGTGTGGCTTAGCTTCGGGTAACTTCTCAGGGGCTGGCTGTGCTGGAAGTTGGGACTCTTCACTGACTTTTTTAGCATTTTTCACGTCAAAAACTCATAACTCGATCGATCTACCGTAGTTTATCATCAAAACCGAGTAAATGTCTAGTAACTCGATCGACTTACTGTAGTTTATCGAGACCGAGTAGTAGGGACAGGGCGAAAGCCTTTGTCCCTACGGGGATCGATCGATCGCGCGGTGTACTTCATAAACGTGGAATCTGCTGTATTTATACTCAATTGCCGTTGACTGTTAAGTCTGCTGTGCGCTCAATCGGGTATCACAACAGTGACCGATCCCAGGGCGGCTGCCAAAATCGAATAAGTTACTCCAATTCCCAATAAGCCGACAGCGAAACTGAAGAAGAATACCATGCCGTCTGGTGGCTCGTAGGTATCGTAGTCAATGTGGTGGCGAACGGTGAAGTAATGCACAGTTGAGATTAAGACTGTCCCCAAACCTACTAGAGAGAAGATTAAACCCAATTTCCACCCCATCGCCTGACGGTACTGTACGGGGAGTTGGACGACGCGAAGTCGCACGACGACGACGCCAAAACCCATGAGTGCGATCGCCGCCCGCATCCATGCTAAGAAGGTGCGCTCGTTTGCCGATCGGTCGATCGCCCATGACAAATTTTGCTCCCTTGGTTTCTTCTCATCTACTTTCATCGATGTGAACGATCTAGGCTTTCTGTGGTAAATGAGGTGCGTCGCCATCTAAAATTTACAAGTTCAATTTAACAGGTCGCAGCGATGCACCCTACAAATTAACTTTCCTCGGTGTAGATAACTGCACGCGATCGAACTCTTTAACATTGATATTAAACCGCAGCCATTATTCCGGTGTCATCAAACCTTCTAAGCTGGAAGGAACGGTGAACATATAATAAATTACCCCAGCCCCTAGAAGTGCGATCGCGAGGCTAAAAAGAATTACCCAGCGATCGGTTGGTTCATAAGTATCGTAATCGATATCGTGGCGGACACCGAAGTAGTGCTTAGTTGATAATAGCACCGTCAGCAAACCCACTGCTGAAAAAAGCAAACCCAACTTCCAGCCATTGCCGGGATTGGGCAGCAGAGGGGGATGGAAGGCGCGAAGGCGCACGATAACTACCCCAAAACCCATCAGCGATATTGCTGTCCGCATCCATGCTAAATAAGTGCGCTCGTTTGCCAAGTGATCCCGCACCCGCGACGGATTTGGTCGCTTAGTCTTTTCTTTATTTACTTTTGTGAATTTGAAGTTTAATAGCATAGATAAACCTTTTAATTTTAAGTGCAAATATGAAGCAGAGGTAGGGACACGGCAATGCCGTGTCCCTACGGCACGAGCGATCGAGCTTGGACGATTATCCGCCGGGGGAGAACTCTCCGGGCTTGATTTTTAGTTGCAGCGGGCTTTATACAGCCGATCGCATTACAACTTCACCAAAACTAATCATTTTCCTCAGTAGGTGCGTTGGGAACTTGCGTATCTATGTACGCCTGAGTCACGTCAGGAACAAACCAATTCGCATCCCCGGGCTTGAAAACTTTAGCAGTAGGAACGTTGAATTCAACAGCCGCCGTATCGGGATTAGCTGTCGCTACAAATTGAGTTCCGTCAACTATCTTAACAGCTACACCGCCGGTCAATGCTTGTGCAAGTTTATCGCCCACACTTAAATCGGTTGCTGTGACATCGCTGGGCAGATAAATTCCATCGCAATCCCATTTATGTTCAGTTGTTTGGCCGGCCCCCAGAAAATAAAGAGCATTCTCGTAAGAAGAAGCTGCTTTTTTGCGTTTCGGGCCGTAAACAGCCAGCGTTTTTCCTGTATCGTTGCGGCACTGGCCCCAGTTTTTACCCGTTTCTAAAGTGTATTTTTGAAACTCCAACTGAGCGATTTTTTGCTGAAGTTCTTCCGGCGTGTAACTCTCATTTTGTTCGGTTGAATTTTTCGCCGCTAACAGAGTGTCAAGAGTTTGACTCACCTCTATGTAGTCGGGATTGCTCGTGTATTTAGGCTTGTCTGACTCAGCCCAAGAGGCGGGAGCAAAAACTAAATTGGCCGCAATGACTAAGACCACTAAAACAAGTTTCAAGAATCTCACAATTTTTCTCCTTTGTTAGGTGCTTCAATGATTTACAAATTCCCTTTTTATGGGAATTTTAATACAGCGGTTTTCAGTTGAGTGAAGCAGTGCCGTGTCTCTGTAGGTAGGGACACGGCAGTGCCGTGTCCCTACTGTATTTCGTCCGATTGAAAAATGCTATATTGAGGCAAACAGCCCGCTACTTTTACACTTTATATTATCATTTATCTGATAATTGTAAAGTTAATTGGCACAATATTTAACAATATTTGCACCGCATTTTTTTTTCACAATTTCCGAGAGAAAATCTATCTTGAGGGGTATAGCGGGAGCAGGCGATAAGTACCGCTGTCTATCAGAATGAAGATTCCCAAGCCAATCAAAACGAAAGGGACAACAGCCTTGGTATAGCGAGTCAAAATACGGGCGATCGCCCTTTGGCGAGTTAACCGGTAAGCGGCATAAGACCAAACACCTACCATCACCGAGAAAACCGCCAAAATCACCATCAAGCTCGGCAAATCGCTGCTAGCAAACAGCGGCAAATAAATGCCGATGTTGTCTCCCCCGTTCGCCACTGTTACCGCAGCCACATTCAAAGTTTGGGGGTTGAAAAGATTTGCTAGTTTTGACACCGCAGATGAGTTAGATTGACGGTTAAATTCGCCCGATACCGCTTGTACTTCATTTTCCTCATTTTCTCTCTTGACTAAGTGACTGATGCCGATCGCGATCGGAACCAAACCCAGCAAGCCAATCCAAGCTTTCGGCACAATTAAGCCGCCAAAAAAACCGGGCAAACTAGCAGCGACGAGTGCTGCAAATCCGAGGTACTTACCGACAAAGATATGCCGGGGGCGGAAAGTATCATTTACCTGGGCGAAGAACAGCATCGAAAGCACCATATCGTCGATATTGGTTGCGGCAAAAGATGTAATCCCGGCAATAATCGCTGCTGCAATCCAACTCATGTTCTGTCCCTTCAACTTTCCTAAACTTCCGGTTCGGTGGCGTTACTTCTGCTCATAGTTATCAGACAACAAGCGCAACCAACTAAAGATATTATACTTAAAGTTGGACTTGCCAACGTGCCGCTTTTTACTAGAATCGCAATTCCCAATCCGATCAAAACAAAAGGCACAAGCTGATTGCCGTAGCGAGTCAGAGTATCTGCGATCGCCCGCATCTGAATTAACCGATAAGCAGCGTAGCACCAAACGCCCACCATCGCGAAGAATACAGCGAGAATCCCCGCCAGACTTTCTAAAGTATTGCTAGCAAACAGGGGCACGTAAATGCCGATATTGTCGCCTCCATTTGCCACCGTCACCGCTGCAACGCTGCAAGTTTGAGGAGACAGAAAGTTGCTCAAAAAAGATTTCTCAGATTGCTCTAATTCTGCCTCACCTTCGGAATCGTCAGTTTCTGGATTCAGCAAGCGGCTAAGCCCGATCGCAATTGGCAGCAAACCCAGCATTCCGATCCAATCTGGCGGAAAGATTAAGCGGCCAAAAAAGCCGGGAAGGCTAACTAAAACCAGTGCACTAAAGCCCAGATACTTACCGAAGACGATATGCCTGTGCCGAAATACTGAATTTACCTGCGAGAAAAACAGCAGCAGAATCAGAATATCGTCAAGATTCGTAGCTGTAAAAGCTGTCATACCAGTAGAAATTGCTGTTAGTAGTTCATTCATTTCTGTATCTCCTTAATTTTTGTGCTGGGTTTTTACGCCTGCTTTTTTTGCCGCGTCAAATCAAATGTTTGGGTGGGCAGTGTTTCCCCTACAATTACTAATCAAAGCCGTTGTTGTCGATCGATACTGTCTTCAATCGAACACCGCCGTAAATTGCATTTTCTGCCTCGAATTTGGCGTGAATTGCGTCAATACCCTGCTCCATCGAGCCGACAAGTTCAGGAGAGCGCAGCCGCTGCAAGATAAACCAGCCGCAAGTAGCCACCAAGTACATCAAGAACAAGTAAGGAAACGCATCGTAAGGAGCTTCTGGAGGTGGGAACATAGTGCTGCCGGGAATGCCCACGCTACCCGCAAGCCGATTAGAAAACTCAGCCAAGTTCCGTTTCCTGAAAGAGCAACGATTAAGCCTATATTGGATGCGGGTATAGTTGTAGGTGCAATGACGGTAAAGGATTGAGCTAAAACTTCTCCGAAGGAAAGGCAGTCCGGCTTTAAGCCGTGGACACTCTGATTTTTTTGGATTTTTTTAGTCATTTATCTTCTCTATTTTTGTCGATCGCCAAAAGTCGATCGGCTTAAACTTGTCGGTTCTGGTTCAGCGTCGGGTCCTGCTCTCGAAGCTTAAGTATAAGCGTAATCCCCTTCTGGGGTAGAATCAAATGTTGTTTTTTATTGAATTAATAAGTGCAAGTGATGCAGTGGCCCGGAAAAGAACTGTTGGCGGTACGGGAGCGATCGGCCGCCAAAAGCTCAAACCCTTGACGTTAAAAGGAATATTTAATTAACTGCTGGCAACCGTTCTTTTTTGGCAATTCCAACCTGTACAATAGAGTCGATCGAAAGATTGGGGTCAAAGCTTAGCCGCAATAGATTTTAGTCTCGAAAAGTAACTGTATTTGGTAAAGGGGGAAGGAAGAATGGCCGGAATGACGCTAGACCAACTGCGAGTTTTTCTAGCTGTAGCGGAACACCTGCACTTCAGCCGGGCGGCGGAGGAACTTTACATCACTCAACCCGCTGTCAGCGCCGCAATTCAAAACTTAGAGGAGCAATACGGAGTAAAATTTTTTCACCGCATCGGTCGCCGCATCGAAATCACAGAAGCTGGCAAGTTGCTGCAAATCGAAACGCAGAAAATTCTCGACCAAGTTGCTTTGACCGAGAGAGGATTGCGAGAATTAAACGACTTGCAGCGAGGAGATTTTAATTTGGGATCGAGTCTGACAATTGGCAACTACTGGTTGCCAGAAAAACTTTGCTATTTTAAACAAAAGTACCCCGGTATTACCGTGAATTGCACCCTCGCCAATGCAGATGAGATTTGCACGGGGACGGCGACAGGAATTTTTGATTTAGGTTTGGTGACGGGAGACATTAAACCCGCGCTTCAGATTACTATAGAAGCAGAAGTTGTAGGTAGCGAGCGCTTGCTGATTGTGGTTGGCAAATCCCACCCTTGGTTTGAGCGAGCCGAAATTAGTTTAACTGAAATTGCGACAACAGATTGGGTGATGCGAGAACCGGGTTCGGGAGCTCAGCAAATGTTTGAACAAGCTTTGCAAAGTTGGGGCATCAATCCCGCTGAATTGAATGCAGTTTTAGTTTTGAACAGTAGCGAAATGGTAAAGGCTGTGGTTGAAAGTGGCGCCGGTGCAGCGGCTATTCCTGAATTAATGGTAAAGAAAGAACTACAGCTTGCGACACTGCGAGCTCTTCAAATTGTAGATTTTAGAGAAAATTCTCAGCCGACTATGGAAATAGTTCAACCAGTTTTAAAACTGAAGCACAGGCAACGTTTTCAAACAGGAATTAGTAAAGCCTTTGAACAGATATTAACTGAATTTGCTAGTAATTGGTAAGATGCCCGTAGGGACACGGCATTGCCGTGTCCCTACAGCACTTAATTACCGCTGTTGAATAGTTTTCTCACATCCAATATATTTTTACTGCCATCGCCCACAATCAGTGGCAATTTTCCATTCCATTTTTCGATAGCTTGTCTTTCCAACAATTCCGCAGTCAAATTGTCCCTGAGCAATCTTTGAACTTCTGCTTCTCCTTTTGCTAAATTAACCTTAACCTCGGCCTCTTTTACAGCCTTAAGTGCTAAAAACTCCCCTTTTTTTGCTTCCTGTTCGGCAATTTGTTTCGCCTCCACCGCATCGCTAAACCGCTCCGAAAAGTGAACGTGTACTAAAGAAATATCGTCAACGGCAATATGATATGTAACCAGCCTCAATGTCAAAAAATCATCAACTCCGGCTTTAACTTCTCCACGTTTAGTAATAATTTCTTCGGCAGTGTACTTAGCCATGACTGCTTTGAGCACTTCTTCGACTGCGGGATTGATAATGCGATCGACTACTTGTTTTTCTTTTCCTATTTCTTGAAAAATGGCATTGGCTTCATCGGGAATAATATGCCAGTTGAGCGCGACATCTGTAAAAACATCTTGCAAATCTTTTGACGAAGCTTCAGCGGAACTTTCCTGTTTTTGCACTCGCACGCTCAACTTTTGTACGGTATGAACTATGGGGAGAATTACGTGAAGTCCTTCTCCGAGTACCTGTTCTTGCACTTTACCAAACTGCATCATCACGCCCCGTTCTCCAGCGTTGACGATGACAAAAAAATTGGACAGAATAGCTAAAAACACGATCGCTATAGTTAGTTGAACAGCTATGTAAACATCTTTATTTTTTTTATTGCTTGATTTGAGTGAGTCAACGTTACTGCTGGATTCTAAAACCATATTCCACCCCGCTCGCACTTGATTATCGAACAAATATTGACTTCAGCGATATTCTATTTGCCTTCCACCAGCAGCAACTGTTCAAAATCCGCTGCGGGCAAAGGACGACTGAACAAATATCCTTGCATTGTATCGCACTCGTAGCGCCAGAGAAAATCTTTTTCTGCTTCCGTCTCAACTCCTTCGGCAATTACCTCAAGACAGAGACTGTGCGCCATTTCAATAATAGCTTTCACAATCGCTGCATTTGTGCAACCATCGGTGATGTTGCTGATAAAACAGCGGTCAATTTTTAAAGTATCGAAGGGG
>NZ_JAUBPE010000064.1:0-24126 GCF_036700565.1 Microcoleus pseudofavosus SVA1_A4 | reverse complement strand
TCACAATCGCTGCATTTGTGCAACCATCGGTGATGTTGCTGATAAAACAGCGGTCAATTTTTAAAGTATCGAAGGGGGATTGCATTAGATAGCTTAAAGAAGAATACCCAGTTCCGAAATCGTCAATAGATATAGAAAGTCCCAAACTTTTCAATTGTTGCAGAGTAGCGATCGCGCTTTCCGCATCCTCCACCATCAAACTTTCCGTCAGCTCTAATTCCAAACTGCTCGCTTCCAAACCAGTTTCTGCTAAAATTTGGGCAACTCTGCTGCTGAGATCCGGTTGGTGAAATTGGCGCGGCGACAGATTCACCGCTACCCGCAGCGAAAAACCAGCATTTTGCCAAACTTGCATTTGCCTGCAAGCTGTCTGCAAAACCCACTCGCCTAATGGTATAATGAAGCCAGTTTCTTCGGCATCTGGAATAAATTCTGCGGGCGAAATCAGCCCTTTTTCTGGATGCAGCCAGCGCACTAAAGCTTCTGCGCTCATAATTTTACCAGTCTGGACATTGACCTGTGGCTGATAGTAGACTTGGAATTCTTCTCGTTCCAGGGCGCCGCACAAACTTGTTTTTATCTGCTCTAATTTGTGAGCGGCATCTTGGAGTAATGCAAAGCTTTGCGATCGCAAATTATGCTGCTGTTCTGCCCAAGCTTCTTGTTTTTTCAAGCGGCTCGATATCGCGCCCACAAGTTCAGATTTAGTAAAAGGTTTAGTCAGGTAATCATCTGCTCCCAATTCCATACCTTGCCGCATTTCAGAGCGATGGGCTTTACCGGTGAGAAAAACAAAAGGTACTGTAGCAGTAACAGGATTCGATCGCAAGGCCACCAGCACCCCGTACCCGTCAAGTTCCGGCATCATCACGTCGCAAATAATCACGTCGGGAAGATTTGACACCGCCGCAGATAAACCTTGCGCTCCGTTGGATGCACCCGTCACGTCGAAACCTTCCGCTTTGAGGAGTTTGAGAATATTTTCCCGAATTACTTGCTCGTCCTCAATTACCAGAATCTTTTTCATATGTCATTCCCTGAAAGCGATATAATTGGTCGGCGTTGCTGAACGCGATAAGCGTGGCAATAACTGATAACGCACAGCTCGATCGACAAAACAGCCGAATATTTTCCAACAAAAATAGCAGACGCCCCTGAAAAACGCTAATATTTCAAGGACAACTAGATTAATGTTTCTCTGCTTACTTAGTGCCGTCCGTATTATTACGAGGTTTATTAATAAATCTCTAACTAATTCTAGGCGATCGACAGTTAGCAGCGCCCTAAATAACTGCTAAACTGGTTGTGTCGCTCGATCGATCGTTTGCAAACAATCTCAGCCTATTTATACCACTTGCAAAAAAACAATGCAACTGCCAGCAAGTTCCAAAGCTTTGCAGAGTCAGTCTTTCCCCATTTTTTATTGTAAAATCTCAAATCTCAAATCTCAAATCTCAAATGGTATTACCTAGTGGATTCCCTGAGCCCGCACAGATTGGGGTCATAGAAGTTAAGCAATATCCTCAGTACCGCGCTGTCACCTACACCCACGCGGGCGATTTGCGACAAGCGACAGGAATCGCCTTCAATCCTTTATTTCAACACATCAGCAACAACCAAATTGCGATGACAACGCCAGTAGAAGCGCGCTACACGGCAACTTCCGGGCAAATCGATGCGGTTCCTGTCGCAGAAGTTTCCTTCCTCTACCCCGCAGCAAATATCGCCCCCAGCAGCGTTAATTCCGCAGTTGCAGTCACGGATACTTCGCCGATGACGGTTGTGAGCATCGGCGTGGGCGGGGCCTACACTTGGGAAAGCTACGAAAAGAACCTCCAGAAACTCAAAGATTGGCTTCAAGAACATCCTGAATACGAAATAGTCGGGCCGCCGCGCCGCTTTTTTTACAATTCCCCGATGACGCCGGAAGCAACTAAAATCAGCGAGGTACAAATTCCGATCGACTACCGCTGATGTGAACAACTAATTCGCGAATGTAGCCCCGCTGGCGGTGTTCCCAGAGGTAAATTCCCTGCCAAGTTCCTAACAATAATCTGCCGCGGTCGATCGGGATTTGTTCAGAAGTATGAGTCAGCGCAGTGCGAATGTGAGCCGGCATATCGTCTGGGCCTTCCGCATCGTGAATGTAGCGATCGCCCTCCGGTACCAGTTTAGCCAAAAAGTTAGCCAAATCCTTAAGTACATCCGGGTCAGCATTTTCTTGAATCAGCAAGCTAGCAGAAGTGTGGCGCAAAAATAAGCTACAAAGTCCTGTTTTAATACCTGAATTCGCCACCGCATCTTCTATCTTAGGAGTGATTTTGCACAGAGACTTCCCTGTAGTTTGAATCTTGAGTATCTGTTGATAGTGAGTCATTCGATTTTAGATTTTAGATTTTGGATTTTAGATTTTATACCAATTATGAAAATTAGTGCTACATATAAATATAAGCTATCGTCTGTAGGGAAACGGCACTGCCGTGTCCGGCCGGGGCTGTACCAAAAATTTTTAAAATTGGTATTATATTTTAGATGAGACTGATGCAAAACTCTTCAGTCGGCGGAGGCCGACTTTGTTTGTATAGGCGCGAGTTCAATCGCCCTATTCAAAATAGTCTACAACAGCTTGGGCGATCGCCTCCGTACCATTTTTATCCAATTTATCCGACAAACGTGGCGGATGCAGCGGTTGTCGCAAAAACTCCCAATCCCCCTCAAAAAACTCCGCCGCCGTCAAAATTTGATGTTCCGCATAATTTTGAATCCCTTCCAGCAAAACCTGAGCTTCTGCAAAACCTTCTCTCATTATAGAAACAACAGGTATTTCCAAGCGCAAAGCTTCAGAAAAAGTGCTGTATCCCGGTTTAGAAACCAAGCGCCCGCAGACAGGCATAATATCGACCGGACGCGGTAAAATCGGGAAAGATTGTGCAAACTTCTGATTTTTGACATTAATCAAATTCGGCAAATCGGGAGAACCCGCATCAAAAGTAATAAATTGCCAGTCGCTAAATTGCTGTAGATTTTGATAAGGAATTTCCTCTAAACCCAATCCGCCGAAAGTCAGCAATACAGTTTTTTCCAGCGGTGTTTCGATTCCGAATACTTCCCGAATTTTTTCGTTACTGTAGCGAGGATTGCCACCAGTCAAGCCCACATCTTGAATATTTGGAAAAGCTGGCATCGGTTCGTGTAAAGGCAGACGAAAAAGCCGATCGCACATTCCGAAACATTCACCAATCCAATCTGCCATTTCTGCAAATTCCCCGCCCCAATCTCGATAGATAAAATCCCAGCCAAAATTGCTCATCATCCAACAAGGAACCCCAGCCGATGCGGCCATTCGCGTTGCCAAAGGAGGAATATCTGCCAGCACCAAACCCACCCGATTTTGCTTGATAAAATTAACTTCGCCCGCAATTAGCGAATTTTGCTTTTTCCGAATTTCTCGCAATTTTTCCAGCGTCGCGTCTTTATCCATATGCAAACTGTCAGCTTGCACCACACCCACATCAAAAGCGCGGGGACGGTGGATAAAGTCGCCAGTAATATAAGATTCTAGCAGCCAGCGAGGTGCAGTTGTTGTGATAATTAGTAAGATATGCGGGTTTAATTCTTGAATTTTTGCAGCTACGGAGGAAACTCGGACAGCGTGGCCGAATCCGTGATTTGTGATGGCAATATATAATGTTGGTCGAGACATTGATAATAGGGAATAGGGAATAGGGAATAGGGAATGGGAAATTGGGAATCGGGCATCGGCCAAACAGGGAATTGCGAATTGGAGGTAGAGACTCTAAGGCAACAATGCCAAGCTTCAAGGGACGCACAACCAACAATGACACAATTAATAACTAATTGCTATCGAATATGCAAGAACTCATCAATCAGACTTGCTCTGTGACCAAACAGGCAATTGATTAATCTTGTCCAGCGTGATATCTACATACTTTTGACCGTCCGCCGCCAGATTTTCCCCAAAATATCCATCATCGCCGTCGTGCTTGTGAGGGCCGCTCAAAGCTTCTGCATAGCGGCCTTGCAAACGAGCTTGATTGAAAGGAGAAGTCGCGTACCAGTACCAGCGAGTCGGAAAAACTATGCCGCCAATATCCTCAATTGAATCGCGAGTGCCGCGAAAGTGGAAAATGCGATCGGCCTCTGCAAAACCATTTTCTCCCGAAAACACGCCCCCAACCGAAACAACAGTAATTTTAGCATTCAGCCATTCTTTAAGATAGCGAGTAGCACCCAAAGCAACTTGTGCGCCGCCGCTAGTGCCAATTAAAATAACTTTCAAAGGTTTTTGAGGATTAACTGAAATCGGAGATTGAGCATTCATGCGATCGATAATTGCATTAGCAATTCCCTGATTGTATGCAAAGCCGTAGCGATAATCTAGAGAAATTGCAAACCTCCAGAGATTGCGAATTTTGATGAATACATCCCCCGCAATCGGCCCGCTTTTTGCCTGTTCTGCAAACCGCCAAAAAGGAGCTAGCCACCGCTGTCCTCCTAAACTTTTGTTAGAAGCTGAATAAGGAAAAATATCGCCCACTGCTACGCACTGCGGGTGACTTTTAACTAAACGCTTGAGAAAAAATGCTTCTCCTGGTGTTAATTCGTCCCCCGAAAAATCGCCAACTCCCGGTAAAAAGATGATATAACAATTGAGCGGCGAAGACTTGCGGGCTTCTAGATTGCCGTTTTTTGAGGGCAATATTTCCGGCGGACTTTTCTTGAACCCCAAAGTTTCGGCACCTTGACCCAGCCACCATATAACAGTTCCCACCGGCGAAAGAATGCCCCAAATTATCAGGATTACACCTGCGACGATCAGCAAATTTAAACTTCCCCCGCGCAGCCACGCAAGTATCCGCAAAATCAATCTTAGCATTTAAAAAAATCTGGTAGAATGCCAATTAATTACCTAATTACCTAGAAATAGTTCGGTGATTCTGCTGTATTAGAGCTTATTTTGTAAAACTTGTCAACTATCTTGAGGAGCAGGAGTTAAACGTGAAGGGAGAAGATTCAATTGCAGGTTTGGGGGCAACGCTTTGGAACGCCCTTTCTTTGAACGGCAATTTTTACGAAAAAACTCCCTATACTCCCAGAACTAAGCGAATAGCTTTAACGATTGTAATTTTAGCAGCGGTGTCCTGGGTTTTGGGCAGTGCCGTCATCTTGTTAATAAACCGAACTGAGCCATCAGTGTTATTTTTAGCACTCTGGATAGATGGTTTGGCAGTCGCGGGGGGTTATTATTTTTGGACTTTCACTATCTTTAAAATCGGGGAGTGGCTGAAACCGGGGCACGTAACTTATGGGGAGTTGCTGGTTCCGATCGGATTTGCCTACGCCCCGCAAGTGCTGAATTTCTTAACGTTAATTCCTTTGCTGGGAGAAGGAATTGAGCGGATATTAGCTGTGTGGAGTTTGCTAGCTGTAATTGTAGCGGTTCGCCAAGGTTTGGATATTCAAACTCGGTGGGCGGTGTTAATTTGTTTTGTGGGTTGGCCGTTGATTCAAATTGCGATCGGCTTTGTGAAAGTAATTGAACAGTTGTTTTCACAATGGCTTTAAAAAAAGCAAATTGTCATAATTAAATCTGTAGGTGCGCAATGCGCACCTTACCACTACTTGGGGCGGAGCAGACCATTTTTGCGTAATTTCTAAGGAATTTAAACAGGCCGCTAATTTTGCCATTGCGATCCGGAGTGCCCAGAAGTCCCTTAAGCTGTTAAAATAAAATTGCTTTGGGGCGAAATACTTCAGCGCATCGCGTCATTTCAAACAAAAGCATTCCCCGCTAGTCATCTTAAGCTCAATGAAGCACTTTGCTTGCGAATTTAAAAAAATGCTTGACAGGGGCGCCACCGCAAAGTAGAGTGAGGCACAGCAAATAGCAGGATTGTTGACCTTAATTTGCATTGCCATTTGTCGATCGTACTGCGAGACGGCAACTACACCCTTACTATTCGGCTCTCCCCACTGTCCGCCCCCCGTTAGCAGCGATACATTGTTATAGAAGGAAATACACAAAAATTTACATCTATAATTTGTGTAATGTTCCAAATCGCTCCTTACCAGCAGCGATACAGCCCTCGCCAAGACAGTAGGATAGAAAAAATATGTTTGAACGCTTTACAGAACAAGCCATTAAAGCAATCATGCTAGCCCAAGAGGAAGCGCGGCGCCTCGGCCACAATTTTGTAGGCACCGAGCAAATCCTCCTGGGACTCGTCGGCGAAGGCACTGGCATCGCTGCAAAAGTATTACTGGATATGGGCCTCAACTTGAAAGAGGCGCGCAACGAAATCGAAAATATCATCGGCAGAGGTTCCGGGTTCCTCCCGCCGGAAATTCCTTTTACGCCCCGCGTCAAGCGAATTTTTGAGACGGCGCTCAACGAAGCGCGGCAGTTAGGCCACAATTACATCGGCACCGAGCACATCCTGCTGGGGCTGATCCAAGACGATGAAGGGGTGGCGGCGAAGGTGCTGCAAAACTTGGGGATCGATCGCCAGAGAGTCCGCACGCAGGTAATTCGTGCCGTGGGAGAAGTCGCGGCAGTACCCGGAGGCAGGGGGGATAGCGGCGATCGCAAAATCCCGACTTTAGAAGAATTCGGCACCAACCTGACCAAATTAGCGGCCGCCGGCAAACTCGATCCCGTGGTGGGCCGCGAAAATGAAATCGAGCGCGTGATCCAAGTGCTCGGCCGCCGCACCAAGAACAATCCAGTGTTAGTAGGCGAACCGGGAGTCGGCAAAACAGCCCTCGCCGAAGGCCTCGCCCAGCGGATTGTTAACAGAAACGTCCCGGAAATTTTAGAAGACAAACAAGTAATCAGCCTCGATATGGGTTCGCTGATTGCTGGTACAAAATTCCGAGGCGAATTTGAGGAACGGCTGACGAAAATCATGGCCGAAATTCGCGCAGCAGGCAACATCATTCTGGTCATCGATGAAATTCACACCTTAGTCGGTGCAGGCGCGATTCAAGGCAGCATGGACGCCTCCAATATGCTCAAACCGGCTCTTGCCCGAGGCGAATTGCAGTGTGTCGGCGCAACTACCCTGGACGAATATCGCAAGCACATCGAGCGCGACGCTGCCCTTGAACGCCGCTTCCAACCGATCAAAGTCGGCGAACCCAGCGTGGCTGAAACAATAGAAATATTGTACGGTTTGCGATCGGCCTACGAACAGCACCACAGACTGACAATTTCCGATGCAGCCATAGAAGCAGCGGCTACACTGTCAGACAGGTACATTAACGATCGATTTTTGCCCGACAAGGCGATCGACTTAATTGACGAAGCAGGTTCCCGCGTCCACGTTTTGAACTCGCAAACCCCGCCCGAAGTTAAAGAACTCAAAAAACAACTTCCGGCTGTAAGCAAAGAAAAAGATGCTGCTGTGCGCGAACAAGACTTTGATAAAGCTGGCAAATTGCGCGATCGCGAATTAGAAATCGAAGCCGAAATCGCCGCAGCTACTATCAACAAAAGCCAGATCAGAATCTCTCCCATCGTCACCGAAGAAGACATCGCCCACATCGTGGCTAATTGGACGGGAGTACCGGTCAGCAAGCTGACAGAATCCGAATCGGAATTGCTGCTGCACATGGAAGACACGCTGCACCAGCGCTTGATCGGTCAAGAAGAAGCTGTCAGCGCAGTTTCTCGGGCCATCCGCCGCGCGCGGGTAGGGTTGAAAAATCCGAATCGCCCGATCGCCAGTTTTATCTTTTCCGGCCCCACAGGCGTCGGCAAAACGGAACTGACAAAAGCCTTGGCAACATATTTCTTCGGTTCCGAAGAAGCCATGATTCGGTTAGATATGTCCGAATTTATGGAACGCCACACCGTTTCCAAACTCATCGGTTCGCCTCCGGGTTACGTTGGCTACGATGAAGGCGGTCAGCTAACAGAAGCAGTCCGGCGCCGTCCTTACACGGTCATCTTGTTCGATGAAATCGAAAAAGCTCACCCGGATGTCTTCAACATGATGCTGCAAATCTTGGAAGACGGCCGCTTGACCGATGCGAAAGGTCGGACAGTAGACTTTAAGAATACGCTGCTGGTGATGACATCAAACATCGGTTCGCGAGTGATTGAAAAAGGCGGCGGCGGTCTAGGTTTCGAGTTTACTGACAACTTTGCAGATGTTCAATACAACCGCGTTCGCAATTTGGTCAACGAGGAACTGAAACAGTTTTTCCGTCCCGAATTTCTGAACCGCTTGGATGAGATTATCGTCTTCCGCCAGTTGAACAAGGAGGAAGTGAAGCAGATTGGGGACATTCTGTTGCAGCAAGTCTTCAGCCGCTTAACCGAAAAGGGTATTACTTTGTCTGTGACGGAAGGGTTCAAGGAACTGTTAGTTAAAGAAGGCTACAATCCCAGCTACGGTGCTCGACCTTTGCGGCGCGCAATCATGCGGTTGTTGGAAGATGTACTGGCTGAGGAAATGCTGTCTGGGAAGCTGAAAGAAGGCCAAAGCGCGATCGTTGATGTGGATGAAAACGGTCAGGTTAAGGTGTTGCCAGATGGTTCATCTGAGCCGAAATTGCCCGAATTTGCTTTGAGCCATTAATTCCGATCCACAAGCGGCTAAATACAGTTGATTAAAAACCCGGTTTCTTGAAGAAACCGGGTTTTTAATTAGATAATACCACTGATATCAATTCCGGGTTAGATATCCCCCTTATGACTCGGCGGTTGAAACCGCGTCTACACGAACGAAGTCGGCCTACGCCCACTAAGAGATAAAGGGGGTAAGAAACCCGGATTTAATATGATATCAATTCCGGTAACACCGCAATGATATAGAGGACACGGCAGTGCCGTTTCCCTACAATTAATCGCGGTAGGGAAACGGCACTGCCGTGTCCTCCGTTTCTATCATTCCGATGAAGAGAGGATTTGATATTAGAATCGATAAATCTAATCCCAAGATTGCAATTGCACAACCCAATGCTGCACCAAAGCAGAAATGCGATCGCGCCGAGTTTCAAAAGTAGCAGCAATCCAGATAAACGCAATCCCAAAAGCCAAACCGATCGCCCATTTAATCAGCGGGTAATCGAATATCAGAACCACCAACTGATAGAAAACATTGATTAAAAATACAGCCGTTCCCACAAACAAAAACGCCCGAACTCGCAGCGCCAAACCCGCAGCAATCGCCACCAAACTAAAAGATCCCGCAACCAAACCGTTGCTTTGCTGAGTCAACAGAGGTATGCCGCAAATCAGCGCAGTTGCGAGGATTCGGACATTGTGGCGCAGCGGTTTTTGTGCTGGTAATTTGAAAGCGCGATCGAACTGAGCAACGTAAAGGAAAGAAAGCCCTAAAATAGTAAAAAACCACTCCGGCTGAGTCAATCCCATTTGTCCAAACCACCTGAGCAATATCCAGTCAATTATTGCCACACTCACGTAGGTAAAACGGACTTCCTGCCTTTTCCAAGCTAGGAAAACATAGAACGCAGCAGCTATCAGCAAGCTAATCGGATAAAACTTAGCCGGACTTTCCAAAATAGCAACTATTGGAATCAGCGAAGCAATTACCTGCCAAGGTTTTTTCGACCAACCCCAGTTATCCCAAGGCAAAATGTAAATGAAATAGGCAAATAGAGAAGCGAGGGCAACTTTCCAAGGCCCCAACGGCCCGGAAATATACTTGACTAAAGGCGTGTTAATCCAATAAAGCCGGATGCCAAAGGCTTCTAGCCAGCCCAAGTAAATCCAAATATCGGCCCATTGGCGATCGACATTATTTCGCCCTTGCAAGAAAGCGTATTGAACTAATAAAGCACCAGTGACTAATCCTAAACTTAAGCCGGATTTAATATCATGGGCAGAAGCCCAAATCAGCAGCCAACTGCTCAAAACCCAGTGCAGGTGAGTAAATATTTTTATTTCTGCATTGGTTAAACGCAAATAATTGCTCAGCCAAGGAGATAAAATGCGATAGATATAGGTTAAAGTTGTGCCGAGAGTTGCCAGGACAATTAAGCCGTCGCCCAAAGTTCCTCCCGGTGTTTGAAAAAATTGATAGAGTACCGATTCGTAAGCAGCAACCGACACGCCAATTAATCCCAAATAAACCAGAGGTTTGAATTTTTGCTCGCGCCTGCCAATGCCGATCGCAATTAAAGACGCGCCTAAAGAAATTAAACCCGTTCCATTCGTAAATGTGTGCGATCGCAAAATCAAACCCAACAGCCCGTAAACCAAGGGTATAACATGAACGCTAGGTAAAATTGTGCGATCCTCTTCGA
Source organism: Microcoleus pseudofavosus SVA1_A4 (assembly GCF_036700565.1). Lineage (NCBI taxonomy): Bacteria > Bacillati > Cyanobacteriota > Cyanophyceae > Oscillatoriales > Microcoleaceae > Microcoleus > Microcoleus pseudofavosus. Next base: position 13,833 of record NZ_JAUBPE010000064.1, on the reverse strand, counting down.
GGGCTTCGCTAACGGGGTTGCGCCGCCGCCACACATCACCCAATAATTGCGCGGACAATCCGAGCGCAATATTAGCAACTGCCAGATTTATCGTATTGCGTTCTACCAAACTCAAACCGACTGCTGTCAGCAACTCCAAACTCCAAGCCAAGGCATAAATTGCACCGGGTGAAATTTGTCGGTAACTGCGGTAAACAACAGCAGCAATTATCCCCAAAGTCGCCGAAAATACTTTAACAGATGACTGCAAATCAAAGCTAGTGTCTGTGTATAAGCTAAAGGAATAAACAGTGATAATTGTCAACAGCAAGCCTGCCAGTAAGATTGCCCAACCATCGAAAGCTCGATCGTAAATTTCAGCTAATTGAGCGCCCGAAGGTACGCGCACCCCGTAGCGAATCATCAGATAGCGAAGCAACCACAGACACAAAAGTGCGATCGCCCCAGCAATTGCCCAATCCCAACCCGACACAAAACCTAATTCGTAGATTGCAGCCGCTGCGAAACTCAAGTTAAATCCGACGGTAATTGCTGCTGCTGGCATTTCTACCAAATAGTAAGTATTGACTAACATCAACACCGCTGCAAAACCCAAGCCAATTAACCGATATCCCGGAAAATCAAAAATCAGAAATTGTGCGAATATTAGGGCGATCGCACTAAAGCTACTGGCAACTTGTCTGCGAGACAATTCGGTATATTTAGCAACAGCAGTCAAAGCCAAAGGTGTCGCCAGCCAGAGCAAACTCCACAGAGGGCGATCGGTAATAGGTGAAAGATTGCTTTGCAGCAGAATAAAGCTGAATCCTGCTAATACTAAGCCGATATACCAAGAACTTTGGAACCATGCAGGATGCCAGCGGAAAAACGCCGAATTTTCTCTAGCATTTGCTGCTTTCATCCAGACAAAAAATCCCCATTCAGCCGCCATGAAAATTAATAAAATTGCAGCCCAAATATTGGGTGTCTGGTTCGGTAAAAATAAGTCAATTGCCGAACCGATCGCGCATAAACCGATAATGTGAGTCAGGGAAACCAAAAATGCCGGATTGCGCTTTCGATCGACAGCAGAATCAGGCATCGAAACTCGCCGGGAATTATCGGGAATTAGGTATTTCCAAGCGATCCAACCTAAAGTTAAAGTAGAAGCTACTAAATTGAGCGATAGCCAAAAGGGATTTACTAAACTAACAACAGTTAAAACACTCCCCAAACCGAGAGCAAGGTTTTCACCAAAACGGGCAAGTTTAAACTTTCGCTTGCGGTAGAGCCACTGCGCCGCACTTACCGTTAAAATTAAATAAGGCAACAGCAGAACACCCCAAAAAGCCCGAGGAGTTTCCTGAGAGTTGGTAAGGTGAGTTAAAAATGCCACAAATTGTGTTTTAATCCCTACAGGAAACACTCGCCAAAACAGCCAAATACTCTGAAGTCCCACGGCGAAAAGCATTAGCAAATCAAACTCTTGCCAAAACCGCACTAAGCGATTAGAGAAAAACCACACAGCCAATCCGCTAAGTGCGATCGCCTGTAGCGGAATTTCGCGAAAACAAACCAGCCACCCCAAACCCAACAAAGCCCCTCCTGCTAATTGCCAATTAAAAAAGTTGCTGGGATTTGGCTGGTCGGATATATTGTTTTTAAGAGTCGCAGATGCGAGGGGTTGCTGCCAATCCAGCCATGCTAAAAGCACGCCGCAAATTCCCAAAGCTAAACCCATTTGGGCGATATCTATACCCTTGACAAAAATCGCCCGACCGAGTAAAATCCCTAAAGAATAAGCTACTAAAGCCGCTTTTTTGTAAGTCAGAAAATCTCGGCTGGAACTGAAAGAAGTGGCTATAGTTTCAGTGTTTTCCCCGGGCGTGATAGATTGCAACCGTTGTTGCTGAACTTGATAAACTGTAGCAGCGGCAGTTCCCACCGTACCCAAATAAACCGCAGCCAGGGAGAAGCCTGCAACTGCCCAACCCCACTGCAAATAACTCAATCCCAAATGATTTAGGGCGATCGAGCAAGTTACATTTTTTCCCGATAAGCTTTGATACTGAGATTGGATAATCCCGCTAGTTATCCAAGTCAAAAAAAGTGCCGCTGCGATTGCTAGCGCCCAATTCCAAGGATACCGCCACAATCCAAAAGTATCCATCGCCCAAAAATTTATCGGCACTAATAACAGCGTCACTTCTTGCAAAGTTTGAGCAGTCAAGTGCAAATTAGACTGTTTTTTTGCCCAACTGCTTATCGCCCAAAAAGTTAAAGTATAAGCTAACAAAACTCCATATTGTCCGGCAGCCGGAAATCTTTCCCACTGACTGGCAGCTAAGACTCCCGACGAGATAACTACCATGAACACTCCTAAAAATAACAGCCACACGACGCTAATTTCGGCTATTAGCGAGTGCAAAATTTGACTGATAAAATTCGGGGTTTGAGCAGTTTCTGCGCGCCTCGCAACGTTTTTTGTGGTGCTGGGTAATGCTTTTTGTGTTGATAAGGCAGGTACTTTTTGTTCGGGAATAGGAGCGATCGCCCGTTGGCGAAGCCCTCGAAGACGATCGTCAATTTCAGAAAGACTTACAGCGGGATCGGGAAGCGGGCAGACTAAATACTGCCGGCACAATTGCTCAACCTCAGCGGGCGAAAGCAAACCCAGCCGCATCCACTCATCTAAACCTGTCAGTAACTCAGGATGCGAGGCTAAGACGCTGAATTCAATTTTGCTCGCGAATCGACCTTTAGGAGACGACATCGGCTTAAACTGGTACGAGGTACAATCCAGCTATAGCCTAGATTACCTTGGAGCGAACATCCAAGTATTCCGCCATGAAAATTGGCACAATAAGTATTTCTCGCAAAACTAAAAATTAACCGCCTACATCTGCGTGTATCTGCGGTTAAAAACTCTAATTAGGACACAGCATTGCCCTGTTCTTACTTATCGAAAGATTTCAGCAAAGTTTCTATACTAGCATTATGGTCTATGAAAGAAAACAAATGTTTGAAGAGGAGTTTTCCCTCTGCATCCAAAACAAACTGAGCCGGCAAAGGAGCACCCAAAGCTTGACCGACTTGATAAGCCTGAAAAACCTGACAGCCCGGATCGGAAAGCAGAGGCATTTTCAAGCCTAAATCTCTGACCACAATTTGGCTTTGGCGATCGTCGGTACTGGCAACCATCAATAATTCTATATTGCGATCGGCAAACTGTTCCCAGTTTTCATTCAAAGCTTTAATGTGAGGAAAACAGAAAGGGCAATATTGCTTTTCAGTAAAAATCCGCGTAAAAGCCAGAATTACCGGCTTATCGCCCCGATAATTCGACAGCCGCACCAATTTGCCATTATTAATATCCGGCAATTCAAAATCTGGCGTCATCTGTCCCAGCTTCAGAACATTAGTCGCGGGAACAGGCAATAAATTTTGGAAAAACCGCTGATTTAACAAGCCGCTAAAATCAGTAGAAGTCAGCATATTTCCTAATTTGGTAATTGGTGATTGCTAATTGGTAATTGAAAATCCGGTTAAACGGATGCCCTGCGGGCAGGGACACGGGAGTGCCGTGTCCCTACAAATATACAATGTGCTTAAACCGCAGCAAAGAATACTTTAGACTTAACCGGATCGGGAGTCATAGTCTTGTCACCGGGCTGCCAGCCGGCCGGACAAACTTCATCGGGGTGAGACTGGACGTGTTGGATAGCTTGCAGAGTACGGAGAGTTTCGTCCACGTTGCGGCCGAAAGCAAGATTGTTGATAGTAGAGTGTTGGATGATGCCTTCTTTGTCGATGATAAACAGACCTCTGAGGGCAATACCTGCTTCTGGGTCGAGGACGTTGTAGTCCGCACTAATTGTTTTTTTGAGGTCAGCAACTAACGGATAGTTGAGGTCGCCAACACCGCCGGATTTGCGGTCTGACTGTATCCAAGCGAGGTGAGAGAATTCGCTGTCAACGGATACGCCGAGGATTTCGGTATCGATTTTCTTGAAGTCCTCGAAGCGATCGCTAAATGCTGTAATCTCAGTCGGGCACACAAAGGTGAAGTCCAAGGGGTAGAAGAACAAGACTACATACTTTTTGCCTTTATAGTCTGACAGTTTAACAGTCTTGAATTCCTGATCCACTACGGCTGTTGCTGCGAAATCGGGTGCAGCTTGACCAACCCGGAGGCATTCACTCGTCATAGATTTTGTTTCCTTTCTTACGAACTGTTACAAATATATCATACTCATAACGACTACAAGTATCTCCTCTAGAAATCAAAAAAACACGCTTTCAAAATTGAAAGCGTGTTTTTTTATATTAAATTATGGCTCAGGCGGGATTTGAACCTGCGACCTTGGGCTTATGAGTCCCCTGCGCTAACCACTGCGCCACTGAGCCGAACCTACTTCACGATTTACTATCGTAGCACGGTAGGGCGAGCTAGGTCTTCTTTTAAAACAACAGAATTGATAATAACTTCCAGTAAAAGTTATGAGTTTTGGTTATCATTCAAAACCCATAACTTCCGACCAGTCGTTACCGAGAAGCGCTGGAGGCATCGTCGGGCAGAAAAGCCATTGGATTGACAGCACCCTGTCCGGCGGGATGGACTTCAAAGTGTAAGTGCGGCCCGGTACTAAAGCCGGTGCTGCCCATTTCTGAAATCTGTTCGCCTTGAGCGACCTTCTGACCTTTTTGCACCAAAATTCGGCTGTTGTGGCCGTAGAGCGTTTCAGAGCCGTCTGCATGGGTAATTTCCACCAGATAGCCGTAGCCGCCGTCGTTCCACTCTGCATAGGTAACCACCCCGTCAGATGCTGCCACAATTGGCGTGCCGATCGGTCCTGCAATATCAATTCCCTTGTGCATCCGTCCCCAGCGCCAGCCGTAGCCAGAAGTGAGAACGCCCTTAGACGGCCAAATAAACCCGTTAGCCGACTGTTGTTTGCTGCCGTTAGGCAGATAAGTATCAGCGCCCGAAAGCGGAGGCAGTTCTGGAGAAACCATGCGTCCCAAAGACGGGTTGCTCAGGGGGTCGTAACCCTCTGCTCCCAAAGGAGCAGTTGCCACCACCGGCTGCTCGTGAGTAGAGGTAGAGGTCGGCGTCAGGTTAATCGGTTGCAGTTCCGCTGCGCGAGCGGGGTCAAAACGCTCTTGCTGCTGCTTCTGAACCTGCTCGGACCAAGCTCTCGAAGGCGGCCTGCTGATTTCATTCTGCACCGCCCCAGCATAGTCGGGGGTGTAGAGATAGGGATTGAGACTTGGGAGATCCTCAGACGGGTTGCCCGAGGCGACAGTCGCCTCCTGCCCCTCAGTTGGAGCCACGGACACCGCATTTGCCCCGATCGAATTGCGCTGGGCGCGATATTCTTCTCGCAGCCTGACAACTTCTGCCCTCAATCGTTCGGCATAAGGGTTGAGACCCTGCGCGGTGGGGATAGCCTCGGGATTCGACTCAGGTAAAGCGGTAGTTGGAGTGGCATTTAAACCCTGAGAGCTAGCATTTGGCAGGAAGCTGACCGGCTGCGGGTATTCTTCCGTAGCGATGGCGGTAGCAGTTGCACTTGCTGGCACGGGCAGAGCACTGGTGTCAACTGCACCTGTAAATGTTGGTTCGCCTTGAAGATCCAGCTTCCCGGTGTCGCTAATGGTTTGAGAAACTTGAGTTAGCGAAATGCTGTTAATTTTGGGAACCATCGGCGCTGAAATATTGTTCAGACCTTCCAAGTTCGCCAGGGGAGAGACAACCGGCACTGTTGGCGCGGGTGCTGCAACGCCAGCACCGGCTATTTCCGGGGTAGACGAGCTGGGGTTCAAAGATGCGGGAACCGAAGCCGCCGACCAGACAGATGTAGAGTTCGAGGCAGAATAAGAGGCTGCCGCCTGCACCGCTGGATTATTTAACCCAACTTGGGGAATTTTCAGCCGTTGATTGACATTCAGCAAGTTGGGGTTGCCGAGCTTGTTGACGGAGATTAGCTCTTTGGACGATACGCCGTGACCTTTGGCGATCGCATCTACCGTATCTCCAGGACGCACGCTGTAGAGCACCTGGGCCGGCGCGGCGGTACTGCCCGCAGGGGGGACTACCACAGCCTGCGGCAAACTCGGTGTTGCCAGAGACTGTTCAATTGACTCGAAGGCTCGATCGGGCGATGCCGCTTGACCGACGGCATTGGGAATTACAGGTGTGGCCCAAAGGTCGGGAATGGCTGTCTGAGTGGCAGAGCCGGATGCCAGCGTCGGTAATGACTCCGGCCTCGATGCAGCAGGTGTAGATGAATTTGCTGCCCCCTCAGACCCCAAAAATGCCCGATCGGATGCTGTGGTGCGGTTTTCCTGTTTTTTCAAACTGTCGATCGCCCCGTCTGCGTTCGGGATGTCGATCGAACTTTGTTCCGGTACCGGAGTAGCCAGCCCAGGGGCTGCGGTTGATGGCTGCCCAGACAGGGTTGCACTATCCAACGGCTCGGAGCCAGTCAGATTTAACTTTTGTTCGGGATTGACCGTGGCAGTATTGCCAGCGTTCTGTTGTGGCGCGGCTCCCGGAGCCTGCGGAATTGTGAGCTCTTGACCAACTTGGAGTACGGTATCGGGTTTGATGCCGTTGGCAATTGCTAGTGCCGTCGGTTCAACTTCATAGTCCCGAGACAGCTCCCAAAGAGTTTGTCCCTGCTGAACCTTAACCCCCACCTCAGAAGGTGATCCGGCCTGTTCGGCTGGCGAACCGTCAACTTGTGCGGAGGTAGCGGGCCCGTTGGCCGACACGGGCTGTACTTCAGCGGTGGATTCTGCTGTCGGTGCGAGTTCAGACGCGCGAGCGCTGTCTCCGTTTCTCGGCAGCAGGATGCCAGAAGCACCTACCGATATTGCCAGCCCGATCGTGGCGAGAGAGCGAACTCTGCCATTGCTGGTGTTTGTCTGTTTGGACGGTTCTGCTGAACCGTCTCTGTCGATTTCACTAGCCTGAACAGGCTTGATTTTTTGGGGATATGTTCGTTTCAAAAAAACGACCTCCTACTGAGAAGCGCTAACTGTCCTTGGAAACACTCAAGGGGAGTGCATGACGCTGAATTTAAATCAACAAGCAAAAATATTCTGATTGTTGAGAGTCATCATGCTTAGGCAAGATTACCTTGCTTTTTAAATTTAGACAAGCTCAAACCGTCACAAATTTTTAATTTCTCGGTCAAACCTGCTGCAATTACACCCCAAAAGCCTTACACCGCAATAGCTGGAACGAATACATCAAATATGCGTTCCCGCACAGGCTAAGACTCTCACCTATTGTTCGACTCTACGCTAATTTCCGGAATACCTACAACCGTATATTTACTAGATATAGCGTTCAGACCCAAGCAGGCGATCCCGTCATGCCCTAAATCGCTGAAATTCTCTGTTTTTATGGCTGAATCATCTTGCGAGTAATTTGGTGTTGCTGATAACAATCTGTTTTTGGATGAATAAAATATATTAATCGCGACTATCTAGATTCTCACCGCTTTGATACAAATTTCTTATATTTAAATGAAGATTTGGCAACCCCCAGCAGCTATTAAATATCTATATGTATATGTTGTGTTGATAATGATTTATCCCAGCTCGCCCAACTGTCGTTTAGCCTCAAATAAACCTACAGCGGCGCTGACTGAGAGGTTCAAACTTCTGACTCCAGGCTGGCTCATGGGAATAAAAACTGTGGCGTCGCAGGCATCTAAGACGAATTTGGGAATTCCCACAGTTTCCGAGCCAAACATCAGCCAGTCGCTGGGCTGAAATTGGAATTGCGCGTAACTGCATCGCCCGCCAGTGCTGAATCCGATCGCTCGCCCTCCTCGTTGCTGCCGACAAGCCTGAAAAGCAGCTAAGTCTTCGTGGCAGTGGAGATTGACATAGGGCCAGTAATCTAAGCCGGCCCGTTTCAGGTAGCGATCGCTAATTTCAAACCCCAGCGGGCCAACTAAATGCAGTTCCGTGCCTGTGGCAGCGCAAGTGCGGGCAATATTGCCAGTATTTGGGGGGATTTGCGGGTGAATCAAGACAAGTTGGGGCATGAAGCTCATTTAAAGCGAAAAATACAGCTATTGAGAAAGTAGAAATCTACCCAAAGGTAGATACAAGTTATAGTTTTTATTTATAACCTTTCTCGCGTTCCATTGATTAAATATTCTGATTTGTTTTTCGGCGTCGCTGCTCAACTTTTTCGGTGGAAATTCGGGCTATTTGTATTGTTGGCTGAGTACGCATAGCCCGGGGGCTACTGAAAGCCCCCGTGACGATCGCGGCGGGTACTTCACGCAACTAACTGGGCGCACAAGTTGTCTTCGAGCTCCCATTCCTGGTGAGCCATGCCATCAATTCCTTGGAGAATAATACTGCGGGTGTCCAAACCGCCCTCATGCAGCTTCAACCACTGCTGGGCTGTGTTGCCTTCCCGGAGAATCTTTTTCAGAGGCGAGAGAAAGCAGCTAAAGCCGCGTTTTTTGGCGAAAGGCCAGACTTCTCGGTAAATTTCTTCAATCCAATCTCGTGCCAGAATCGTTCTGCCGTCTTGCCAGTGAATCAGTTCCGCGTCCAAACTTTGCCGGGATGCAGCAATTTCGTTGGCATCGGTGAGGGCCACTAAGTCTTTGTTACGGGTAGCCGCTGGCAACGTGCTGAGTTCCAAGGGGTCTAAGCTGGGGTCTTCCATCATCTGCCAAATGCGAGCTTCTAGCAAGGCAGTGATGGCTAACAAAGCCAGAGGATTGACTTCGAGGTCGCAAATTCTCAGTTCGAGGCGGTTGAGACAGTAGGGGCGGCGATCGCCATTTGGGCGCACGGCAGACCACAAATGGCGGACGTTTTGCATGGTGCCGAGTTCTAGCTGTTCTTCAGTCCACTGGATGTAATGTCTGTGACTTTCAAACAGCGGGACGATGGCGGGAGTTTTGGGAAACAAACCCCACCGAGTGGAATGATAGCCCGTGACTTCGCCGTCGAGGAAGGGGGAAGAGGCGCTCAAGGCAAGGTAGAGGGGTGCTTCGACGCGGGCGAGGCGGATAGCGCGCATCAGCATTTCTGGTTGGGAGATGCCGATGTTGATGTGAATGCTGGCGGTGACGACTTTGGTGCCGTAGGTTTGCTCGATGTAGGTGTGGTAGGGGTTGTTGGGATCTGATCTGTAAAATCGATCGTTCCCTCCGAGAGACAGGGTACTTCCCGGCAGCAAGGTATAGTCGCCCAATTGTTTGAGATACTCGCGCAGCCGGACTCGCGGCTTGACTAAGGCGCACAGCAGGCGATCGTAGCTGCACAGCGGGGCGGTCGTGTACTCCACATTGCGGCTATCAGGCTCCCGCACAAATCCCTCTAGATCGGCGACTATGCGATCGGAGAGACCGACCACATCACCTTGTGGCGTGCCGGTATACATTTCTACTTCAAAGCCTTTCGATAGCAGCACGTTTGTTCCTCAGCTAAGTTGAGTGCTAGTTTCTAGTATCCCAAAAATTGACCTGTTCATACTATCTTCCAAGAGGCAGAGTTGAAATTTTTCGCGAATGGCACTGAAACCGGGTTTTTCGGGGCCAGCTTTGTTTGAGCGTTCTGTTACTTGCGGCCCCGACAGCAGCGGCAAATGCACCGCACCGCAAAGAGTTTCCGAGGCGGTTTTAGAGTCAGAAAGGCTGTTTGTTCGATCGCGGGCGTGTTTCATTCGGCATTCATGACGATCGCACTTATGGCGAAGAGAACCCACCCTGCCTCAGACAGAACTTAGAAAGCACTGCCTGCTGCCTGCTGCCTTTCTTTCTTCTAGCTTCTTCATTCTCCCCTCTTCCTTCTTCCTTCTTCCTTCTTGCCTCTTCCTTCTTCCTTCTTCCTTTTTCCCTCTAAATATGTTTTCTGCCTTGAGGGGGATAGCCGCAGATATATCTTGGGTGCGATTCTAAAAGAGGACTCTGCAATATTTTTTAGCTATTATTAACCCCTGGAAATCCCTGTGAAAGAGCAAGAAAAAACCCCTCCCAATTTTTGGAATATGGTAAGCAATTTAGCCTTAGTTCGGTTTTTGCTTTTATTTGCTTCAGGTTGGGCTGGACTGCAACTTTTAGCTTACTTTGAAACTGCCGTCGCGGTTTTCACGATTGCTGCACTCGTGGCTTTTTTGCTCAACTATCCGGTGCGAACTCTCCAGCGATTTTTACCGCGAAGTGTAGCTGTCGCCTTCGTTGTCTTGCTCACCATTTTAGTGTTTGGTGGTCTCACCGTCACCCTAGGGGTCACTCTTTTATCTCAAGGACAGCAATTAATTGACAGCATGACTGAATTTGTGAATGCTCTGGCACCTCTGTCGGAGCGCATCGAAGCCTTCCTGCGGGCGAGAAACCTGCAAGTTAACCTGCGAGTTATTGAGGAACAACTGCGAAATCAAGCTTTGGCTGGAGTTGTTTCGAGTATTGCTTTTTTACAAGTATTTTTAACCAACTTATTGAATTTAATATTAATTATGGTGGTGGCTTCTTTCATGTTACTTGATGGAGAGAGGCTGTGGCAGTTGGTTCTCAAATTTATACCCCGACATTTGCACAGGCGTTTAAGTGTAACAATAGAGCGAAACTTTTTAGGATTTTTTCAGGCACAAATTCTGTTAATGTTATTTTTGACAACAGCAAGCTTTTTAATTTTCCTACTGTTAGATGTGAAATTTCCTTTAATTTTAGCATTTATTATCGGATTGTTTGATTTAGTTCCGGGGATTGGAGCGACGCTGGGGATTAGCTTAGTTTGTTTTATTGTATTGTCTCAAAGTGTATGGCTATCTTTAAAAGTATTGGCAGCTTGCATTGTTTTGCAGCAAATTCAAGACAACTTTATTCATCCGAGACTGATGCAAAATTCCCTTAACCTCAATCCGGTAGTGATATTTTTTGCACTGTTAGTCGGAGCAAGATCGGCAGGACTTTTAGGTATATTTCTGGCGATTCCCCTAGCGGGAGTGATAGTTAGCTGGTTTGAAATTGAAGAAATGCAAGCGGAAGGTTAATTGATACAGCCCTCCTATTTTATATCAAATCCGGGTGAAAAATCCGATTTTAAGCTCGCGACTATAAGTCCAATGACTTGAAAAATCTCCTTTGCGTAACGCGAAACTAAAAGTAAAGAGAAAAAAGCAACGTAGGGTGCAGCGCTGGCGATCGCACCTTACTGCGTAAAGTCAATGAATAAATTGCAAGTCAGTAGGAAATCTTTCTTCTTCTGGTTCTGGATCGTAAATGTAATCGCAGTCAAAGCGCAGAGATTGAGCGTGGACAATGATGGAAAATCCGCAGTGAGTAACCATTTCTGTAGTAAAAGTTGCCATGACTAACTCAATGAGCTTTCTGTAAGAGATGTTAGGCAGTTGAACGTAATAGGCGCGTCTGGCAAAAAAGATTCTCTCATCTTTCGGTACAATTATGCCATTAATTCGGTGTGCGTGTTGAATCGGCTTGATATAGGTTTCAATAAACTGCGACTGATTTTTTTGCAGTCTCGCTAATCTTTCGTGTTGCAACCAGCTCATTTGAAACACTATTTTAATAAATTCAAAACCCAAAATATAGTTAAAAACATTATTGCGTTCTTCTGTACTCAAGACGAAGCGGAGTGCAGATTCTAAATATTGGTCAGTTTTCCGGCACGCTTGTTGAGCTGAGTGGATATAAAATTGTTTGATGTAGCTTCTTAAATCTGATTCGTTTAATTCTTTTTTGACTCGAAATCTGATTAAATACTCTTTGACTCGGTGTAGAGTATCTACATCTTCAAACATTTTTGAGACTAAGCCGTCTGCTGTATAGTCATCTAAAAAGTCTGCTTGCAAATCGGGAGTAGATGCGCACAATATGTAGCAGAGGGACAAGACGTAGCGCCGCTGGTTCCAAGGCAAGCTTTGGGCCCAATCTTTAACTTCTACAGGGAGTTTTTCCAGCACGGTATCGGTGGGGGGGGCGTTGAGAAAGGTCGGCATATTTATGTTTTTGTGCAATCATTACCTGAAACCTTATATTAGTAAATTGACCGGGTAATATATCGCAGGTAAGTAGGAGGATAAAGTAGATGTGGCGAGTGGGAAGTTATATTTATTTTTTTGATATATCTTAATATACATGGCGTAGCGGGACTAGGGCGTGATCTGTCTCACACTTTTGCGGACTTGTAATCACAACTGTTAGCTTTCCATATCACATTTTGTGACCGCGAGTGTCACGCGAGAAACTTATTCATGTCACTGGGGTAACGGCGGGTTTGGTTGATGATTAAGAAGAGTGATTCATAACTTTTTGTTAGTAATAATTACTGAGGTCAATCATGGACTCGACTACAAGTATTTTTCCTAAAAATCGGTGCCAATACTTAAGTTTTGGCGATCGCCTCGTCCAACCAGTGCGACAGTGGCTCGATCGCATTGCAGTGGGAGATCCGCAAGTAGCTCGGTGGTTGTGCCAACTTATACCCGCACAGTGTCCTTTTGAGAGAGATATCCAGCTATTGGGACACCATCTTTTCCACATACCGCCTATGTGCAAGCTGAATCCTGTGTATGAGGAATTAGTGGGGTTGCGTTTTCGATCGCTCTCGTTTTTGGCTGACGTATGCGGGGAAGATGTAACGCCGTACTGTTGATTGAGGGGTCTCATACCTCGATCGCCCATTGATATCAATTATTTACCGGGTGCATCGCTCTGCTAGTTGCGAGATCGCTAATTTAAGTCATAATCGTTGATAATATCACTGGATGCCACTAAATAGGAACGGGCATCCATCGTCGCGGTTAAGCCAAAAATAACATCAAACGGTAACATAAAAAACAATTTTTATAAAAATAATTTAACAAGCTACTTTGGCTCAGGGAAGTGAATATGTTTAACGCAACTGAACTGCTGATTAACGCTTTTGTAAATCGGCTGATTGAAGGCTACCGCCACACCTACGGCGGGTTCAAATCTGACTATGGCGAGATTATTGCTTGGGTAGCGAGTATGGCTTTGGAAAATATTGCTAATAGCGATGCTCTTTACCACAATGTGGAACACACTATTTTAGTGACATTGGTGGGACAGGAGATTCTGCGCGGCAAGCACATCCGCGAGGGTGGTGTTTTATGTGAACATTGGCTGCATTTCCACATTGCTTTGCTGTGTCACGATATCGGGTATGTGAAGGGGGTTTGTCGGCAAGATCGAAGTGATTTGCGACTGTATGCAACGGGGATAGAGGATTTGCAAGTGAAGCTACCTCCGGGGGCGACGGATGCGAGTTTGACGCGTTATCATGTCGATCGGGCAAAAATGTTTATTGACGAGCGTTTTGGCAGTCACAAACTGATTGATGCTGAGCTGGTTAAGCGTAATATTGAGCTGACTCGTTTCCCGGTTCCTGCAGATGAAGATTATCAAGATACTGCGAATTATCCGGGTTTAGTTCGCGCTGCTGATTTAATTGGTCAGTTGAGCGATCCGCGATATTTGCAAAAGGTTGCTGCGCTGTTTTACGAGTTTGAGGAGACTGGTCAAAATCAGGTTTTGGGGTATCGCACTCCTGGGGATTTGCGGGAGGGGTATCCTAAGTTTTATTGGAATGTGGTTTATCGGTATGTCAAGGATGCGATCGGCTATTTGGAACTGACGCAGCACGGGAAACAAGTTGTTGCTAATCTGAACGCGAATGTGTTCCGGGTGGAGCATTCTGAAGTGGGATTGGAGGAGATGGCTGTAGTTCGTTAGGGTTGGGGTGGATTTGGGGCGATGTAAGGATTCAGGTCAAAAAAACTTCAGTGGCGGCATCTGGTAAAATAAACGAATGAAAAAGCCCGCAGCCACC